>JBEEGU010000187.1:0-4048 GCA_041167025.1 Verrucomicrobiota bacterium | reverse complement strand
TTTTCGCCAGACTCGGCGCTTCCTTCTGGCGCAGAACCGGATTGCCGCTCATGAACCAAAGCATTTGCGCCGCCGTGCGCAGGCTTGGCGGCTGCGTCGTATATTCTCCGCCGTTCCATGTTGGATCGTTTCGAATGGCATCGATAATGACCCGGCGCCACGCACGATTTCGACCGGAAATTTGTGTCGGCAAGCTGGCCAACGGCATCAGTGCATCCATGAATTCAGGATACAACTCGCCCCAAAGCCAGGTGTGCATTCCGCCCATCGAAGTTCCCATGACCAGCCGGGCGTGGTTCACGCCGAGGCCATCGGTCAGCAGGCGATACTGTGCCGCGACCATGTCGAGATATCCGTAGCGGGGAAACTTCGCATGCATCGTGTCGCTGGGTTTGCTCGATTTGCCGTGCCCGATTCCGTCAGGCAAAACGATAAAAAATTTCGTCGCATCCAGTGGCTGATCTTTTCCAAAAAGTTCTCCGGCAAATTCCGGCCGGATAAATTGGGCACCACTGCCGGTCGTCCCGTGAGTGATGAGCACGGCGTTGCGCGTTCGACCTTGCGAATCCTTCTCTGGCTTTCCAAAGGTCCGATAGTGGATGCGCAACTCCGGCAATGTCTCGCCCGACGAGAATTCAAAATCGCGAATGGTATAATCGCTTTCCGAAGGCGGCGGATAATCAGCGGCCCGAACTGAACTGAGCCCGGCGAGAAAGATCAGCAGAATAATAGATCGGCCCATCATCAACTGATTAAAGTTTATCCCTTCTTTTGTCGATAATCTACCTGGGCACTCGCCACGGTTGGAAAGTCTCCATCGCTTCGTGTTTATTAGAGATGCCATTGCTCCGATCGGGAGGAGCGGCACCGGATGAGAATTTTCTTTCAAGAGCTAAAGAATCGACGGGTGTTTCGCGTCGCGATCGCTTACGCCATCATCGCATCCGGGACGATTCAGGTGATCGGAACTGTCCTCCCGATCTTTCACGTACGCGACTGGGTACAACAGGTATTCGTTGTGCTGGTTGCGCTGGGATTTCCCGTGGCGCTCATGCTGGCGTGGGCGTTTGATCTCACTTCCACTGGCATCGTACGGGCACCGAACCCGGCCGGCGAGCATGCGGCCAACCGGCGCCGCGCCATCCTCCTCGCCGCCATGGGACTAGTCATCGGTGCCACCGCTATCGCTGGTTATTGGTTATGGCATCCCTGGACAAATCAGGACGCTGCCGGGAACGCGACAAACGCCTCGAGCGTAACCATTCCAGAAAAAAGCATCGCTGTCCTGCCTTTTGCCAACCAGTCGGATGACAAGGAAAATGTATTTTTTACCGACGGCGTTCAGGATGAAATCCTCAATGACCTCGCCAAGATCGCTGATTTGAAAGTCATCAGCCGCACTTCGGTGATGCAGTACAAAAGCGGCACAACACGAAACATGCGCGAGATCGGGCAACAACTTGGTGTGGCCCATGTCCTGGAAGGCAGCGTCCGGCGGGCGGGCAATCGGGTTCGAATTTCCGTGCAATTGATCGATGCCCGCAGCGACGCCACGATGTGGAGCGAGCAGTACAATCGCGATCTCGCCGATGTCTTTCAGATCCAGAGCGAGATTGCGGAAACCATCGTTGATCAGCTTCAAGCCCAGCTCTCTTCCCAGGAGAAGGCAACGATCGAGGAACGCCCGACGCGAAACATGGGCGCTTACGATTTATATGTGCAGGCGAAGAACATCGTGGACACGTACCTTGACGTGGCCGACCTCGGAGCATCACTACGGCAGGCGGTGAGTTTGCTGGATCAAGCCACCAAACGCGATTCAAATTTTGTCCTCGCATTTTGCTACGCCACGCGCGCGCATGATCTTCTTTATTTTCTCGATCTCGATCCGGCCTCCGCGCGTTGCGATGCGGCGCACGACGCGGTCGAGCACGCGTTCAAGCTCGCTCCCGATTCCGCTGAAGTGCACCTGGCGACGGCCGACCATTTGTTTCGGTGCCGGCGGGACTACGATGGCGCACAGAAAGAACTCGCCCTCGCTCGGCCGGGCCTCCCTAACAGCGTGCCGTTTTTCGTGACCAGCGGCTACATCGACCGCCGGCAAAACCGGTGGACCGAAGCCGAAACTGAATTTGCCAAAGCAGTCAGGCTCGATCCCCGTAATCCGAATGCCGTCAACCTCCTCACCGACACCTACATCCTGACACGCAGATTTCCCGAAGCGATCGCAACCTACGACCGTGCGATCGCCGCCGGTCTGCAGGTCCCGATTATTTATGTGCGCAAAGCCGCGATTCAGTTCGCCGCCACTGGCGATCCTTCCTACATGCGCGCCGCGCTGAGCGCAGCGCCCCCGGATCTCGATATCGGCGGAGGCGAAACTCCGATTCGCATCATGGTCGCGTTGATCGATCGTGATTATCAAGCAGCCCATAGAGCGCTTGCCGCATCCCCGCGCTTAGATTTTCAGGAGCCGGACTTCAGCTTCTATTATCCTCGCGAATGGTACGAGGCCATCATCGCAAGGGCCCAGGGCGATCGGGCCGCAATGATTTCCGCCTTCGCCAAAACCCGCGCCATTTTGGAAGGTCGATTGAGACAAAAGCCCGACGACGCGCGCGCGCTCGCCGTTCTGGCGCAAACCGATGCCGGCCTTGGGAAAAAGGAAGAGGCGGTGCGCGAAGCAAAACATGCGGTCGAACTCATGCCCATGGGCCGGGACGCGTATGATGCGCCGTTGGTGCTGGAGGGTCTGGCGCGAGTCTACACCTGGACGGGGGAAAGGCAGTCCGCCATTGTGCTTCTTCGCCAGCTCCTGGCTGCGCCTGGGTATCTCACTGCAGGCTACCTCCGGGTGGATCCAGCATGGGAGCCATTGCGGGACGAACCCGGATTCAAACAGCTACTGCAGCATTAACGAAAACCTTGCTCGTTAGGCCAGGCATGGCCGGCCCGTTTTCAAGCTGTCAGCTACCGCCCGGGTTCCTGATTATCAATCTAAAGTAGTAGCACTGGAAACCGGCTTTCATCGGCCGCGCTTGCGATAAGGAAAGAGAAGGAACCTTATGAAAATTTTTTCCGTTACCTTGTTCATCCTACTCGCGATCGCCGTTCGCACTTCGCCGGCGCAGGAGCAGACTAAAAAACCGAATGAAACCGAGACGGAAACGCCGGGCTCGCCCGGCCTGGCTCAGGTTTCAGACAACGACAAGCAGATGGATCGTGCCGTCGAAAACGCCCAGCGTAATCTCGGCTTCTTCCTCGCCGCCTTGCATGCGAAAAAGTCGGGCGACACGGTTTTTGAGATTAAGAAGGGATTTGTTGACGGCAACAACGTCGAACACCTCTGGATTCGCGGGGTGACATACGACGGCAACAATTTCCACGGAATCGTCGACAATCAACCGAGCGAGGTGAAAAACGTCCATAACGGTCAGCGCATCACGGTCGCCCCGGGGGATGTAAACGATTGGATGTTTCTAAAAGACGGCAAACTCATCGGGGCATACACGACACGCGTCCTTTACGCCCGGCTTTCCCCCGAAGAGAAGGCGGAATTCGACAAGCGGGCGGAATTTAAAATCGAGTAGAAGAGCTTCAATTTATGAAAACAAAGATTTGCGCGACCAAGGTACTGCTGATGACGACTGCACTGCTCGCTACAGCAGTCACGTTTGGCGGGTGCGCCGACTATGCCAGCGTGGATGTGGCATCCGGTTACGGACCGACCTATTACGCTCCAGACTATCGACCCTATTTTTCGGCCTACTTATATGATGGAATTCCGTGGTGGGGACCGAATGCTTATTACGTACGGAAAAAAGTGGTCGTGAGGGACGTCGATAAGAATGTCAACGTGAACCGCAACATCTATTACGGAAGACATCATCTGGTTCGGGATTGGCGCGGCACCCGAACCGTTGCTCGCACTCCATCCGGCCGGGCGCGAGTTCGCCGCTAAGATCTCAACTTTTGGATTTGCCCGCGCGATCAGATCATCGGCACCGGAACCCGCAGATACGGGGCGAGCAAACCGCGCAGTTCAGAG
>JBEEGU010000186.1:0-5993 GCA_041167025.1 Verrucomicrobiota bacterium | reverse complement strand
TAGTACGCCCGGGCCAATCGGAATAACTGCCTTGCTCGCCGCCAAGATGTTGAATCTTGAAACCAGCGGAATTTATCACACTGATTTTCCTCAATACATCCGGATACTGACCGAGGACAGCTTTCTGGAAAGCGTTACCTGGCGTTATATGCATTGGTTTTACGGGCAGCTCGATACCGTCTTTGTCAATTCGGAGGAATATCGTCAAAGCTGGATCCATCGGGGTTTGGATCCCGGAAAACTCAAGATCCTTCCGCGCGGTCTCGACACGGAGCTATTTCATCCGACACGACGCGATCCCGCTTTCTGGACGAAGTTCGGGTCGACCAACGGAAAAGTCCGGCTTCTTTATGTAGGCCGAATTTCGAAAGAGAAGAATGTTGATGTTCTGGCCGACGCCTATCGGCAGTTGCGTGACGAGGGGTTGCCGATCGAGCTCCTGCTCGTCGGGCATGGGCCGTACTCGCAAGCGTTGGCGGAAACACTGCCGGACGCGATATTCACCGGCTATTTAAAAGGGAAGGAATTGGCCACGGCTTACGCGTCCGCGGACGTTTTTGCCTTCCCCAGCACCACCGACACTTTCGGGAACGTGATCATCGAGGCGCAAGCTTCAGGCATGCCGGTGATAGTGTCCGACGCAGGTGGCCCAAAAGAACTGGTGGAGAACGGCGGCAACGGAATTGTCACGAGATCGCATGACGTGAAAGATTTCTCCCAAGCGATTCGCGATCTCGTAGCCGACCCGGAGCTACGCCGGCGAATGGGCGATCGAGCGCGCGAAAGCGTGGTGGACCGGACGTGGCCGGACGCGTTTCAGAAATTCTGGGCTATCACGGCAGGCTAGGCCACTGCTCACACAGGCAGCGGGGGTGGAACGGCTGGTCGCTCCGATGTCGCCAACATAGCCCAAACATCGTATTCGGCGCCAAACTGCCGCAGGAAAAAAAGGCTGAAAGCACGCAGACAAACGTAAACCGGCAGCAAGATCACCGTGCCGATGTAGGGCAGCGCGGCAAGGCAGCAGGTTGCGCACATGGCGAGCAGTCCGATCATCAGCGCCGCCATGAACAAAACGATCGCAAATAGACCAAACAAGATAAAAACGCCAACGTTCTCACTGATCAACCGCAGCACCACTCTCAAGGCTTCGGATGCCTGACAGCGCTGACGATACATTACCGGCACCATGAAATGTGTGATCAGCGCAAGAGCGATGACGAAGACAATCCAAAACAAAACCAGAGGAATCAGAATGATGAACGAGGCGTTGCTGGTCGCACGAGAAGGGCGAGCGAAGAAACCGGTCGAAACCAATACCATGGCCGCAACCGCGATCAGGATCACCGAAAAAAACATTATCGCTATTTGAAACCAAAAGTAACTGTCGCCTTCCTTTCGATATTCGCGCCAGGGCCCGACGATAGCGGCTCGATTCCGAACGATACAATCTGTGAAAATGAACCTGCCGCGCGACGTCACCCATATCATCACCAGAACCACGGCTAGAACAGTCGCCGCAAACACGATGATCACGAACGGCAACCAGGGTTGCCATTGATGCAGATCGGGTCGGACAAAATATTTCGCGCGGTCGGCATGCTCATTTCCAAACGACGACGGAAAGCGGAAGCTGATACCGCCGAAGTTTCCAGCCAGAAAAGCGGCGAAGCCAATGACGCACCATTTCCTCAAGTCGAAGGGCTCAAACAGGATTTTCTTCGTTAGGTCAAAGGCTTCACCGAACGGTTTGAAGATTTCGATCTTCACCGTGGTTTATTAGATTGTCCCAAAATAACGATCTCCGGCATCGCCCAAGCCCGGAACGATATATCCGAAATCGTCGAGCTCCGGGTCGATCGCGGCGGTGAATATCTCGACATCCGGATGACTGGACTGGAGTTGCTCTATCCCTGGAGGGCAGCTGACTACGCAAACGAACTGAATTTCCTCGGCGCCTTGATCTTTTAAGACGGATACTGCCTGGCACGCGCTATTGCCCGTGGCCAACATTGGATCAACCAGAACCACCTGGGCCTCAGCCAGTCTTGTCGGCAAACGCGAAAAATAAGTGATCGGCCGAAGGGTTTGTTCGTCGCGGTAAACGCCGATATGACCAACACTCGCATCCGGCAGGAGCCGCATCATTCCATCGAGCATTCCCAGGCCGGCACGCAGAATCGGGACGATCGTGACCGGTCGCACAGGGAACTGGCCGACACATTTTTTAAGCGGTGTCTCGATTTCCAGCGCTGTGGTTTGCCAGCTTCGCGCCGCTTGCATCAGCAAGATCATGGATATTTCCTGCAAATTTCGGCGGAACACTTCCACTGATGTGGTCTTCGCGCGTAAAACGGACAGTTTTGTGTCCGCCAGCGGATGCTCGACGGGCGTCACCTTCGAATGTTTCCGCGCTATGTGATCGATCGCAGGCATGGCCGGCGCCGCGACAGAGCGAACGCCAGCGACAAGGTTTAAACGCTCTTTCCCGCCGCGAAAAGCGAAATCCGGGGTTGCACAGGGCCATCCTTTAGCGGAAGGGCGAATGACCCGCATGAATGTAAAAAGACGTTATCCCATCGGGGCGGAATTGACCGGCTCGAATGAGGCGCATTTTCGTCTTTGGGCTCCGAAAGCGAAGAAGGTGGATCTGGTGCTGGAAGAGAGCGCCGCGAAAGATGTCGCACGGACCTTTCACGCCCTTGAGCCAGAAAAGGATGGTTATTTTTCGGGTCGCGCGAATGCGAGCGCGGGTGCGCGCTATCGCTTTCGGGTTGATAACGGGGAACATTTTTATCCGGATCCGGCGTCCCGTTTTCAACCGGAAGGGCCTCATGGATCCTCCTGCATCGTGGATCCGGCGACCTTCAAATGGTCGGACGCCGCTTGGGGCGGAAAAAAAATTAGGGGCCAGATATTCTATGAAATGCATATCGGGACCTTTACCCGGGAAGGAACCTGGCAGGCCGCAATTGGACAATTAGCGGAGCTGGCGCGCATCGGAATTACCATCGTCGAAATGATGCCCATCGCCGATTTCCCGGGAAACTTTGGTTGGGGTTACGACGGCGTGAATCTTTTTGCGCCGACTCGGCTTTACGGCACGCCAGACGATCTGCGCAGTTTTGTCGACGGCGCGCATGCGCTTGATATCGCGGTTATTCTGGACGTGGTTTACAACCATTTCGGCCCGGACGGAAATTATCTCCGCGCTTTTTCGGAAGATTATTTTACCGCCAAACATGAAAACGATTGGGGAGAGTCGATTAACTTTGACGGACCGAATTCAGACTCTGTCCGCGAATTTTTCATCACCAATGGCCGATATTGGACTGAGGAATTTCATTTTGACGGCTTTCGCTTTGATGCGACGCAGGACGTTCACGACGAATCTGACGAATACCTGATCGGAGCCATTGGACGGGCGGCACGCGCCGCAGCCGGAAATCGTTCGCTCATTTTGGTCGCGGAAAATGAGCCGCAGGAAATCAAGCTGGTAAGACCGCGAAGTGAGGGCGGCGACGACCTGGACGGGGTTTGGAACGATGACTTCCATCACACCGCAATTGTCGCGCTGACCGGACGTAACGAGGCCTATTACAGCGACTATCTCGGGACGCCGCAAGAATTCCTATCCGCGGCGAAATACGGTTATCTTTATCAAGGTCAACCCTACTCCTGGCAGGAGGCACCCCGCGGCACGCCGACATTCGACGTACCAGCGGAAGCGTTTGTCGCCTTCATCGAGAATCACGATCAGGTCTCGAATACGGTCAGGGGAGAACGCGTCCGTTTCGAAACTTCCCCAGGACGTTATCGTGCGATAACGGCGCTACTCTTGCTCGGCCCGTGGACGCCCCTGCTTTTTCAAGGACAGGAGTTCGGCACCTCCCGCCCGTTTCTATTTTTTACCGACGTAGGCGATCAAACGATGAAAGACGCGATCCGGAAAGGCCGGTTCAAGTTTTTAACCCAATTCCCCTCCATCGCGGACGAAGAAGTTCAAAAAATCCTGCCGGCGCCGGATGATCCGGACGTATTTGTGCGTTGCAAGCTCGATTTCTCCGAACGGCAATCCAACCGTCATTTCTACGATCTCCACATTGATCTGATCAAGTTGCGCCAGGAGAATCCATGGTTTTGCGGGCAAGAACCCTGTCGGATGGATGGAGCTGTTCTCGGGCCGGCAAGTTTCGTGCTTCGATATTTCGCTCCGGACAAAAACGATTGTTTGATTGTGATCAACCTTGCACGACGTCAAAAACTGGGACCGGCTCCCGAACCCCTTCTTGCCCCGCCGCTCGGGTTTGAATGGGAAACGTTGTGGACGAGCGAATCGCCACGCTACGGAGGGCCTGGAGCAGTGCCGGTAGCAACGCAAGACGAGTGGATTTTGCCCGCCGAAACGGCCGTCGCCTTGCGTCTGATTCCCGAGAGAGCGCCGCGCCGCAAACCGAAGCGTCGTCGCGACTAAGTCGGCTTGGTATATGGATCAGAGCTACCAGCCAACTGTGCTCCGTGCCTTGAAATGGGACGGCGCGAAAATGCCGCGCGAATCCTTGCTCGATCGCGAATGGATCGTGACCAATGGGCTTGGGGGGTATGCTTCGGGCACTGTTTCCGGTGCAATCACCCGCCGTTATCACGGGCTGCTGATCGCCGCGTTGCCAGCGCCGCTGGGCCGAATGGTGATGTGGAATCACGTTTCGGAATTTCTCCGCTTTGCCGACAATGATGTGGTCTCTCTCGGCGGTGAAGAACGAGCTGGTGGTCAGCTCGATCTGCATGGCGCTGATTACCTGCGGGAATTTCGACTGGAGGACGGCCTCCCCGTATGGACCTATCAAGTTCGCGATCTGGTGTTGGAGAAGCGCGTTCTTCTGCCGCACCTGCAAAATACCGTTCACGTCATTTACCGCATCGCCGGAGGCGCAGCGCGGCCACGTCTTGAGCTGCGCCCCGCCTTCCATTTCCGTCATCATGAGACCGCGGTGAATCAGACGCTGACCGCGCCCTACAAACTGACGTCGGTCAACGGCCGTTACGAGATTGCTGCGGGGCGTGGACGGCTGCCCTCTCTGCGCATGCAGTTGTGCGGCTGCCAGTCTGCCTTCACGATCGCTTCATCCAACATTGCGCAAGTTATTTATCGGAGCGAACAAAGCCGTGGTTACGCTTACGAGGGAAACTTGTGGAGCCCCGGATTCTTTCATGTCGACTTTCAGGATAATGATAGCGCAACGCTCGTTGCTTCGACTGAGAAATGGGAGATCATCGAGGTTTTAAGTCCATCTGAAACACTCGCCTCGGAACGTCAGCGTCGGGCACGTTTGCTTGAAAGCACGGCACCGCCCGCGCGCGAAGGTGTCGGCGCGGAATTGACGTTTGCAGCCGACCAGTTCGTGATCACGCCGGCCGGTCGATTTGAAGAAGCTGCGCGCGCCCACGCCGCCGGTGATGAGGTGCGGACGGTCATCGCCGGTTATCACTGGTTCACCGATTGGGGACGAGATACGATGATTAGCCTGGAAGGCCTGACCCTGGTCACAGGGCGTTTGCTCGAAGCCGGCTACATTCTGCGCACCTTTGCCAACTACGTCCGCGACGGTTTGATCCCGAACATGTTTCCGGATGTTGCCAAAGAAGGAAAATATCACACGGCCGACGCCACGCTGTGGTTCTTTCACGCCTTGGGACGTTACCTGCAGAAGTCAAAAGATCGCACTACGCTCAAACTCCTTCTTCCCACTCTCATCGATATCGTTGAGCACCATTTGCGCGGCACTCTTTTCAATATCCACGTCGATCAAGAGGATGGATTGCTCGCCCAAGGACAGGAAGGTTATCAACTTACCTGGATGGATGCGAAGATGGGTGATTGGGTGGTAACTCCACGGCGGGGAAAAGCCGTTGAGATCAATGCGCTTTGGTACAATGCCCTTCAATTGCTTGTTGGTTGGATGCGTGAAATGGGTCTGGGCCCGGCGGCGCAG
>JBEEGU010000185.1:0-6122 GCA_041167025.1 Verrucomicrobiota bacterium | reverse complement strand
CGGATCACCGATCCGAGCCGTGCCGCATTTCGCGGCGGGTGCCAGGGCGTCAGCGCGATCAACACAATCCGCAGCGTAATGGGAGTCAACCTGGATACGCTCCGGCCTGAACCGACCGTCGAAGGATTCACCACGCCCGGCGGTTATTCGTGCAAAGCCGTCCGTCCAATTGCACTACGCATGGTCATGGAAATCGCCACCATGATTCGGCGCGAATTCCCCGGCCGCACCCTTTCGGGTATCGGTGGAATCGAAAGCGGCGGCGATGCCGCTCAGTTCATTCTGTTAGGCGCTGATACAACCCAAGTCTGCACCGGAGTAATGAAGTTCGGCTACGATTGTGTCAAAAAAATGTGTGACGAATTGCTGGCCTTCATGGAGAAACATAAGTTCGAGACCCTGGACGATTTCAAAGGCAAGAGCCTCGATTACTTCACAACGCATGCCGAACTCGTGCGCATGCAGGGCGAACGCAAGGCCAAAGACAAAGCCGCCGCGGACGCAGCTGCCGCCACGAAAAAACTTGTCCGGGCCGACGGCGAATGGAGCGGCGATGATTTCGTCAAACAATCGGATGCATTAGCCAAAGGCTAATGAAGCAGCTCGCTGAGGGACGGCCTCTGTGCCGTCCCATTTGTTAGGACGCGGAAAGTTTTGTGTCACCTCAGCAATGAATTACGCTAACCAATGACAACACCCGCAGTCGCTTCTGGTTCCCCGCCGACAGCCAAAAGGAGTTCATCATTAGCCCCCTGTCCCGTCTTCATCGGTGGAGAATGGCGGGAAATTAAAGGCGTGGAAAAATCTCCGGTTTTCAATCCGTCGCGCGGTGAGACGATCGCCGAAGTCCCGATGTGCGGCGCCGACATTGTCGATGAAGCCGTTCAAGCCGCTGCTAATGCGTTTCCGGAATGGCGCGATACCCCGCCGGTGGAGCGGGCAAGGCTGTTCTTTCGTTATCGGCAACTCGTGGAAGAAAACTTCGATCGAATTTGTCAGAGCGTTACCCGGGAACATGGCAAGACGCTGGCGGAAGCTCGCGGCAGCGCTTATCGCGGCATTGAAAATATCGAGTACGCCTGCGGCATTCCGTCGTTGCTCATGGGCGACACGCTCGAAAATCTGGCGCGCGGGGTTGATTGCGAAACAATGCATCAGCCTCTCGGCGTTTGCGTCGGTATTACACCTTTCAATTTTCCGGCAATGGTGCCGATGTGGATGTTTCCGATCGCATTAGCCTGCGGAAACACCTTTGTCCTGAAACCGAGCGAAAAGGTTCCACTCACTGTCGTTCTCATCATCGAGCTTTTAGAAAAAGCGGGTTTGCCGAAAGGCGTGCTCAATGTCGTACATGGTGGCCGCGAATGTGTCGACGCGTTGCTAACCCATCCGAAAGTGAAAGCGATTTCGTTTGTCGGCTCGTCACCGGTGGCCAAACACATTTATGAAACCGGCACACGTCACGGCAAGCGCGTGCAAGCTAATGGCGGCGCGAAAAACTATATCGTTGTCATGCCGGACGCAGATGTGGCGCGCACGGTTGAAGCTCTTTCCACCGCAGCCTTCGGTTGTGCGGGCGAACGTTGCATGGCCGGTTCGACTGCTATCGCCGTAGGCAAAGCCGCCGACCGAGTTCTGCCGTCGCTCATCGAAGCAGCGAAGGCCGTTAAAGTTGGTCCGACAGATCGCGAATTCCAACCGGACATGGGACCAGTCATTACCGCGCAACACCGAGACCGTGTCCTCAGCCTGGTCGCGAGCGGTGAAAAGGAAGGCGCCAAAATCATCGCTGACGGCCGTGGCGTTCGTGTGTCGGACGCGCCGAACGGTTTTTATGTAGGCGCAACCATTGTGGACCAGGTGCAGAACAACATGACGCTGGCCCGCGAAGAAGTTTTCGGCCCGGTTCTCAATGTGATGCGTATGGAAGACCTCGATGGTGCCATTGAGATCGCGAACAAGTCCTCTTACGGGAATGGGACCGCGATTTTTACAAATTCCGGTAAAGCTGCGCGCGAATTCAAACATCGCGTCAAGGCCGGGATGGTCGGAATCAACGTCGGCGTTCCGGCCACGATGGCGATGTTTCCATTCACCGGTTGGGACGAATCGTTTTACGGCGATCTCCACATCCAGGGCAAAGAAGGCGTCCAATTTTACACGCAACAAAAAGTGGTGACTACTCGCTGGTTCGGCGAGGGCGTTGGAGACGTTTGGAAAAAATAGCGTCCATTAACCGCGGATAACGCCGATAAATTCCCAATCATCTGCGCCATCTGCGTAATCCGCGGTAAAAAATCGCCATGAGTTTGCTTATTAAGAACGGCGAAATCGTTACGCCAAGTGAACGCTACATTGCGGACATCTTCTGCGAAAACGAAACGATCACCCGGATTGATCGGAACATCGAGGTCCCTCCGGGCGCGGAAATAATCGATGCCAAAGGCAAATATGTGTTTCCCGGCTTCATCGATCCCCACGTGCACATTTATCTGCCGTTCATGGGGACGTTCGCCAAAGACACCCATGAAACCGCGAGTCGCGCAGCCCTGGTCGGCGGCACCACCACTTTCATCGAGATGGTCTGCCCAGCTCGCAACGAAAAGCCGCTCGAAGCCTTCGAACTTTGGATGGGCAAAGCCGCCGGCAAAAGCGCTTGTGATTTCACCTTTCACATGGGCGTCACCCGTTACGACGCGGAAGCCGAAGCCGATTTCAAAGAGATTGTGGACCGCGGCAACAGCAGTTTTAAAATATTCCTCGCCTACAAAGGAGCGTTCGGCATTACCGACGAGGAGCTCTACCACACGCTACAGCTCGCCAAAAAACTTGGCGTCATTGTCACCGCGCATTGCGAGAATGCCGACCTCGTCGCCGAATTGCAGAAAAAACTTCTGACCGAAGGCAAAACTGGGCCGGAATATCATTACTGGAGCCGCCCACCCAGCGTTGAAGCCGAAGGCGTACATCATTTGATGACGTTCGCCGAAATGACCGGTGCACACACTTATATCGTGCATACAAGTTGTGAAGAATCGTTGCGTGAAGCAACAGAAGGAGCCGAACGCGGCGTGCACGTGTGGGTCGAGACGCTCATCCAATATTTACTGCTCGATCGCACTGATGCGGAGAAACCTGACTTCCAAGGCGCCAAAAACGTCATGTCCCCTCCACTCCGCGACAAAAAGAACCAGGAAATCATGTGGAATGGATTGCGGCAGGGATTGATCTCGACTCTGGCTACGGACCACGCGCCTTTTGATTTTGCGCAAAAGCGGATGGGCGAAAAAGATTTCACCAAAATCCCAAATGGCATTCCGTCTCTCGAAGACCGTATCAATCTGTATTACACCCACGGGGTGAAGGGAGGAAAGATGGACCTTCAACGTTTCGTCGACACCGCAAGCACGCAGGCCGCAAAACTCTTTGGCTTATTTCCCCGGAAAGGCGCGATCCAGCCCGGAAGCGATGCGGATCTCGTCGTCTACGATCCAAATTACCGCGGAAAAATTTCAGCGAAAACCCATCAAATGAATCTCGATTACAATTCATTTGAGGGATTTGAAATCGAGGGACGGCCGCACGCCGTCACCGTTCGCGGGCAGGTCGCGGCACGCGATGGAAAGTTCGTCGGCGAGGTAGGGCGCGGCCGATTCCTAAAGCGCGACCCGTCACACTTTTGATGACGAAAATCACTGATTTGCCAGCGACAGGTAGGGACGGCTCTCCGAGCCGTCCGGACCCTACCTGATTCGCCCGCGCGCTTAGACTATCGATCGCGCTTTTCATGAGCATTAGCTCCACCAGTCTCGCTCCGGATGTGGATCCAGCGGTCTTACCAGACTTGGAACACAGTCATCTTTATAATGCCGACCTCGCGCCCGTTCCTCTCGATCGGCGGAAATGGAAAGTCGGAAGTTTCGCCGCGCTTTGGGTCTCGATGTCGGCGTGTATCCCCACCTACATGCTCGCCTCCGGACTGATTGATCCCAAGATTGGAATGAATTGGTCGCAAGCCATTCTCACGATTTTTCTCGCGAACCTCATCGTGCTCATTCCGATGGTACTCAATGCGCACGCCGGCACGCGTTACGGGATTCCGTTTCCGGTGTACTGCCGCGCCGCGTTTGGGACAAAGGGCGCAAATATTCCGGCATTGCTGCGAGCTTTGGTAGCTTGCGGCTGGTTCGGAATTCAAACCTGGATAGGGGGAAGCGCGATTTACAAAATCCTCGGCGTATTTATGCCGTCCATGGCATCTGGGCATCCACTGCCGCTACTGGGCATCACGCTTCCGCAGTTTTCCTGCTTCATATTTTTCTGGGGCATTAACAGGTGGGTGATCTACATGGGCATCGATTGCATCCGCTGGCTGCTCAATGTTAAAGCGCCCGTCCTTATTGCCCTTGGACTGTTACTGCTCTGGTGGGCGTATCGCAGCGCAGGTGGTTTCGGGCCGATTCTTTCTCAGCCATCCGCGTTCGATCCAGGCCAGCCGAAAGAAGGCCAATTCTGGACTTACTTCTTCCCGGCCCTTACGGGAATGATCGGCTTTTGGGCGACGCTCTCGCTTAATATTCCGGATTTTTCCCGCTACGCGAAGTCACAACGCGATCAAGTCATCGGCCAGGCGCTCGGCTTGCCGGCGACAATGGCGCTGTACGCGTTCATTGGCGTCGCTGTGACGTCGGCCACCACTATTATTTTCAAGAAAACAATTTGGGACCCCGTGGACGTGCTGACGCGCTTCGAGAATCCGGTCGTGCTCGTCGTGGCTATGCTCGCGCTCTGTATTGCGACGCTGGCAACGAACATCGCCGCGAATGTCGTCAGCCCGGCAAATGATTTTGCGCACCTGGCACCGCGAAAAATCTCTTTTCGCATCGGCGGTTTTATCACCGGCGTCATTGGTATTCTAATCATGCCTTGGCATTTGCTGGCAAACGCCGACCGTTACATCAACGGCTGGTTAGTCGGTTATAGCGCGTTGCTCGGCCCGATCGGCGGGATCCTCATCGCTGACTATTTCGTTTATCGCCATCGACGGTTAAATCTGGCGGCGCTCTACCAGGCCGATGGGGAATATCGATTCACCGATGGTTTCAGCTTGGTTGCTATTACCGCATTTGTTTTAGGCGTACTGCCGAGCTTGCCCGGATTTTTGGTGAAGGTGGACGCGGTAAGAGGCGAAAGCATTCCATCAGTCCTCACGCACCTCTACGATTACGCGTGGTTCATCGGCTTTATCATCGCGTTTATTGTGTATCTTGCCTTGCGCTGGATCGGTCATCGGCAATCCCGCGAACAACTCGAAATTCTACCCACATGAAAACGCCAGAGCTCCCGCCACTCGATCACAAACCGAAAAAATATGAAGGCACCTCCGCTAATGAAGTGCTGCGCCTGCGCAAGGAATTTCTGAATCCCGGCATCTTCATTTACTACAAGAAACCGATCATGCTGGTGGAAGGAAAGATGCAGTACGTCTGGGACGAAACCGGACGCAGATATTTGGATGCCTTGGGCGGCATCGTCACGGTTAGCGTAGGCCACTGTCATCCGTATGTGGTGGAAGCGGCTCGCCGACAAAATGAGCTGCTGCAACATTCCACCACGATTTATTTGCATCCCAACATCGCCGAGTACGCGCGAAAGCTGGCCGAGAAAATGCCGGGGGACTTGAAGGTCTGTTATTTCGTCAACTCGGGATCAGAAGCGAACGATCTGGCCCTTCTCATGGCCCGCGCTTACACCGGCAATTATGATGTGATCGCGCTCCGTAATGCGTATCACGGCGGCGGTGCGGTAACGATGGGCCTAACGGCGCATCGCACATGGAAATTTAACGTACCACACAGCTTTGGCGTTCACCACGCTATTGCCCCCGATCCCTATCGGGGGTTTTGGGGCCGCGACGACGCCGAAGCGGGAAAGAAATACGCGGCGGATGTGAAGGATCTGCTCAACTTCGCCACGTCTGGCCAGATCGCGGCATTTATCGCCGAATCCATTCAGGGCGTCGGCGGTTGCGTCGTCTTTCCAGATGATTACCTCAAACAGGTTTACGAACATGTACGGGCGGCGGGCGGATTGTGCATCGCCGATGAAGTGCAGGCGGGCTT
>JBEEGU010000184.1:0-3333 GCA_041167025.1 Verrucomicrobiota bacterium | reverse complement strand
ACGACCTGATATACTTTCAATTCACAGGCCGAACATTGCCGATAAATTTCGTTGATCGTGCCAGGTCTACGGGAAGCCACGGCCCAAACTTGACTGGCCAATTTACTGAGGTGCTCGGGCGCTCCGCTGTTCCAATGCAGGTCGGTCGTGCGCGTTTTAAGCTTTGCCTCGCCCGGATTCAATTCCGCTTTGAGAGCATTAAATTCATCACGATATTGCAAGGCCACAACCAAATGGTCGCTCGTGGTTTGAGCCATTCGCGCCGATTGAATCCAATCGGTTAACGGTTTTTCGCCGGCAGAAAATGAAAAAGTGCCAGAAAGCGTCTCGATCAGAAAGAGCTGCCAGAATGCTTCATCGCCGGTCAGATGTTCGAATTGGCCGGCGGACAGCTGACCGGAACGGAAATAGAAAGCGCCGATCGTCTCGGCTTTTTCGTCTTTGATACTGAGCTCGCCGGTTTGGCCCGAGTTCACCACAGTTTGATGGATGGTAGTAAGATCAAAGGTGGAGATGCGCCCACTGAGTTCCAGCGCGTGATGTTGGGCCACGGCGAGCTCGCGAGCTTTGAGCAGGCGATCCGCCATCTGTCCGCAAAGATATCGGAAGAAGGAAGGAACGAGCCGGACAAGCTCCGGGAAATTTGCGAGCGGGAAACATTGGAGGCTGGTTTCTTCGTGCGCTTTTACCTGACGAGTGCGAGGCGCCTCGGAGAAAACCTCCACTTCGCCAATGACATCTCCGCGGGTGAGGTAAAAGCTTTGACTATGGGGCGAGTCCTTTGTCGGCCCGACCTGCAGCGTCCCGCGATTTACTATATAAAGGGCATTGCCGGGGTCTCCGGGGTAATAGAGCACTTCACCCTTTGTCATATGACGGACCCATGACAATTCGCCTATCGCCCTGAGTTCGGGGCGTTTAAGAGAGGTACAAAAGGCAAAAAAGTCGCAGCTTTGCATCGCCGCCTTCTGCAGAGCAGGAGTCATACACGGGGCGGTGCCGGTCGGGATTTTTGCGGCGGAGGCCTTTTCGACCCAGTTTGGGCGGCAGCGAACGCCTCTAAAGATTCTGCGTTAGATCAGTTTGCGAATGCAGTTTATGACGCGGACGTAGACGGCATGCGGACCGCCTCGGATGAGCTCTTCGCTCATCAGCCGGACTAAATCATTGTTCGTCGCAGGCATTAACTGGTCCATCCGTGTTTCGGGGCCGTCGTGGCGGCAGACTTCGAGCAAATCGGCGCCGTGGGGGTGTCGCACGGAAAAGCAGGTAATTTGCGATTGTAAGCTGACTTCGCTAATAGGTTCGCCTGGTTGCTCCCGCAACTCAACGGTGATCGGCCGGTTGGCCGGATCGGTGAACTGCAAAACCTCCGCCCGCGAGGACGGTTCAGCCCGCCATTTTAGTTGCGCTGCAAGCCAGCCAGCGAGAAGAACGGCGGTCGAGCGATAAGTGGGCGCAAACGTAATCTTCACATTATCGATCTTGGCGAAATGATGATGGGCGGCCGGATGATCGAAAAACTGGGCGAGAGCAATTCGGATCCGGTCGAGGCGTGTCCAGTTCAGGTCGCAAAGGACAATCCGCTGGGAAGCCTCGGCCTGCGCGGTCTCGACCAATTGCATTTGCGCGGCAAAATCGTGCCACCCCTGGCTATCATAGATCACTCGATCGACCCACGCCCAGAGTTGAGGATCCATCGGTTCGCGAAATTCACCCTGCCACCAAAGATAAAAAGGCAGATCCGAATCCAAATGCGAAAAAACGATGCTCGGCAACAAATTGGTGCAGGGACCCTCGAGAAGAAAGGAGAGTTGCTCCGAACAAATTTGTTTGCTGCCCGCGCGGCTGACGTGGCAGTGCGCGCTAATCCATGCCTCAACACGATTTTCTTTCGCGGTGCGGTCGGCTTCGATGACGATGGCGCGGCAGGCGTGGTTTTGCGCGATTTGTGAAATTAACTGGGTATTTCGCCCAAGCGAACCGGTCGCTTCGCTGTAAACAGCCAAATTAATCAGCGAAGCGCGGGTCATCGCGCCGGCGCTTTGTTCCCAAAGTTTCTTTAGTTCCCGGTCAAGCTTTCCAATTTCGACCTGGAGACCGGGCGAGTAGGTTTCAGTGACGGCAGGCATATTCAATCTATCGAGGCAACGTCGTGTCGGGCTGCGTGCTTTTCCTGGCCCGTTCGATTCTTTTCGAAACGGTGCGGCTCACAATCTTCTCCAGGCGCGGCCATCGCGCGCCAGTAGTGCGTCGGCCTCTTCCGGTCCCCAGGAACCCGCTGGGTAAAAATACAACTCGGGCTGATCTTTCTCGGCGTGCCATGCTTCTTCGATCGGATCGATGAAGCTCCACGCTCCTTCCACTTCATCTCTCCGCGCAAAGAGAGTCGCGTCTCCGCTCATGGCGTCGAGAAGTAGGCGCTCGTACGCTTCCGGACTCGGTTTACCGAAAGATGTGCCGTAGTGAAAGTCCATCTTCACCGGTTCGATGCGCAAGCTTGTTCCGGGGATCTTAGCCTGCATGCGAAGAGAAATTCCTTCGTCGGGTTGAATGCGAACAACGAGCACGTTTTGATCAAGAATGACCGCTTCCTTGTTGAACAGGACTGCGGGCGCTTTTTTAAAATGAACAGATATCTCCGTGCCGGATTTAGGGAGTCTCTTGCCTACTCGCAGATAGACCGGCACGTCTGCCCAACGCCAGTTGTCAATTCTGAGACGAAGCGCGACGAAGGTTTCGGTGATCGATTTCCGATCGACGCCCTCCTCCTGGCGATACGCAACCACCGGCTTCCCATTGATCGCGCCTGCGTCATACTGCCCGCGGATTGCGTCGCTCGCGATCATCTTTCCGGTCATTCGACGAAGCGATCGTACGACTTTCACTTTCTCGTCGCGGATGCTATCTGCGCGCAGGTCAGTCGGCGCTTCCATCCCGATCAGACAAAGTAATTGCAACAAATGATTCTGAACCATGTCACGGAGAGCGCCGGCCTTGTCGTAGTAACCGGCGCGTCCTTCCACCCCGAGTGTTTCCGCGGCGGTGATCTGGATATGATCGATGTAACGCGTATTCCAAAGCGGTTCAAAAATGGCGTTGGCAAATCGCAAAACCAGGATGTTCTGCGCGGTTTCTTTGCCGAGAAAGTGATCGATGCGGTAGGTCTGTTCTTCGGAAAAGGCCTGGCTGACGATGCGATTGAGTTCGCGGGCGGAGGCAAGATCGGTCCCGAACGGTTTCTCGACAATGACCCGGGCCCAGCTGCCGTCGGGCGCTTTGTTTAATCCTGCGTCTTTCAGATTGATCAGAATCGGCTCGAATTGATCGGGC
>JBEEGU010000183.1:0-5931 GCA_041167025.1 Verrucomicrobiota bacterium | reverse complement strand
CTTCAGGTTAGCCGCGAGGAGGCCAAGAAATTCCCGATGAGCGAAGCGAATGGCGGCGGCGGGGCAATGCCTGCTTCGGTCGCGGCCTTCTGGAGCGACTTGCTGGCGGCTCGCGCAAAATTGTTTGTCTCCGGCGGAACCGCGGCCGAACCGCCCTACGATTATTCGGGCAGCGCCATCCGGCCTAACGATGAAATCAAAACGTTGCTGAAGCAGCAAGAGAAGATCCGGCGTCAATTTTCTGATTTTCTCGGCAGCACCGGCGTCGGACGCGGCGCGAGTTCGTCCAGGCCGGTGCTTTACTGGGAATTGCTCGAAGTGGATGATCGCGGCGTGCTGACGCTAGGCGCATTTTATAACCGTGGAGGGGGGACCGGCCCCGGCCAGGCCGCCGATGTCCTGTATTATGGCAGCGGGGGTTATTACGTGGCCCTAACTCTTTACCAAATGTGGCCCGTTACCGTTGACGGAAAACCCTCGACTCTGGTTTGGCGCGGAGACATGATTTCGTCCGCGGCGCTTGAATCGTTGCATGGCGTGGAGCGACTCGCCTCCGAATCGGCTATGATTAAAGACATTTCCAAAGCCATTTCGCTCTTTCGCCACGATATGTCAGGCAAGCGGGAATGAAATCGAACAAATTCGCTCGATGCATTGCTGGCGCCGCGGCTTTTTTCTCGACGGCGTGTCTTGTCCAGGAATCGAGTGCCCAGGACTCGGCCGATTGGTTTAAATCGATATTCTCTTTGACGGGGGAATACTTGGCCGAAGAAACCTACATTGGTGATGCCGATGTCGAGCGAGGCAAACATGTAGTCCGCGATTTTTCCGAAAGCGACACGGTTCTGCGGCTGGTCCTAACGCCACGTACTGATATTGGCGTTTTGCGGATCGGAGCGGAATGGGAGCTGTTTTCCTTCGGCATGCCAAAGCGCGCCCTGCTGCCGAACACTTTGCAATCGGCCAGCCTCATCGTTGGACTCGACATGAGTTTTTCGGATTCCATCCTTGTCCGACTCGAAGCCCAACCAGGACTTTACGGCACGAACCATCTCGGGTTCGACGAAGTGAACATGCCGTTCATTGCCGGCGGGACCTATATTTACAACCCGAACTTGCAATTCATTTTGGGCGTCAGCGTTGATATTGAACGTAAATATCCGGTTATTCCCGCCGCTGGCGTCCGGTGGAAAGTCTTTCGGCAATGGCTGCTCAACGCTGTTTTGCCTGACCCTCGGATTGAATTTGAGGCCGCCAGAAATCTGACTCTTTATCTTGGGGCAAACGTGAAAGAAACGAATTTCCGGGTTGACGATCAATTTGGCAATGCGCAGGGGAACCCGGCGTTGAACCACGCGGTTTTGACCTACAGTGAAGTCCGCACAGGTGTCGGAGCAGATTGGAAGATCTCGTCTAATCTCATATTAAGCGCCGAAGCTGGGTATCAACCGTATCGGAACTTTGATTTCTATCGCACTAACATCCGGTTTCACGAAAACGGGAGCGCCCCTTACGGGATGATTTCATTGCACGGCGCCTTCTAATGGGAAAGTGCTGGCTGCCCGGCGAGTGGCTGGCTGCTTGTTAAGTTCGGTGGTTGCACACCAGTGGCATTCGTCCGGCAGTTAATACCGGTCTGTCTCGGGTTGATCGCCTATCTCAGCGTCTTATCGAGCACGCCGATCTTACGAATTTCCCGCCAGCGCCATGCCGCCCCGAACACGGTCACGATCGTGCCGATACCTCCGCCCACGACGGAAACGACCGGTCCAAAAAGCGCCGCGGTCAGGCCGGACTCCAGCGCGCCGAACTCGTTCGAGGTGCCGATGAAAATGTTGTTCACCGCCGAAACACGTCCTCGCATATCATCGGGCGTCACCAGTTGCACAATCGAGCCGCGAATGATGACGCTGACGCTATCGAAAGCGCCCACAAAAAACAACATGCCTAACGACAGCCAAAAAACCTTCGACAACCCAAAAATAATGGTGGCGATTCCGAATCCGCTCACGCACCAGAGCAAGGTTTTGCCCGCCTGCCGCATCGGCGGCAAGTAGGCGACTACCACGGCCATGGCGAATGCGCCCACCGCCGGCGCCGCCCGCATCCAGCCAAGGCCGACCGGACCGCAATGCAGGATTTGATCAGCAAATACCGGGAGCAACGCGGTCGCTCCACCTAACAGGACGGCGAACAAGTCGAGTGTAATGGTGGCGAGAATGACGTTCTTGCTGAAGACAAAGCGCATTCCGGCCGCCAGACTTCGCCATGCGTTCTTTTCCGCCCGCGGCCCGATGCGTTGGCTTCGTGGAATCGGAAGCGCGAGCAGAAAAAAAGCAAAGGCGCAGATGGCATCGATAACGTAGACGCATGGGAAGCCAACGCGCGCGATGAGCAACCCACTAATGCTTGGACCGACAACCGATCCGATTTGGAAAACGCTGTTGTTCCAGGTGACCGCATTGGAGAAGGCATCTCGCGGAACGAGCGTCGGGAAAAATGAACTGCGTGCGGCCCAACCGAACGTGCGTGCCGTTCCACTGATAAAAAGCAGCAGATAAATCAGTGGGATGGAAGCGTCGTCGAAATGAAAAGCTGGATGATGCCGCTCAAACACGGCCGCGATCATGCTCAGTCCATCGTTGCCCGCACGCAATACCGGCACGTTTGGAATGGCGAGGTGTTTCCAGGAAACGAATGCCAGCGCGATAGATGTGATCGCGCTGAGAACTTGAGTGATAAGGATGATCTGTTTGCGGCTGAATCGATCGGCGAGATGGCCCGCTGGTAAAGAGAGAGCAACCACCGGAACGGCGATCACCAACCCGACCAGGCCGAGAGCTGTGGCGGAGTGGGTGCGCGCATACATCTCCCATTCGACCGCGACGGCAAGCATTTGCCGTCCAATGATCGAAAGCAGATTCCCGATAATGAAAAAACTGTAGCCCCGAGATCGGAACGCCGCGTAAGGATCATGTCTTGGCGCGACCGGGATCGTGACGCCGGTGATCTCTGGGCGTTGACCAGTAGGCGAGTCATAACCGTTCGGTATTGGGTCGGTCGGGCCAGGCATGGATAATCCGCAAGATTGAAGTTGCGGCCAAAGTAGAGTTAGCGGCGATTGACCTCAATCGCCATCCGAGTCCACCCGTTCGAGGATGTGGGTCGCGGAAGTGCGCGCTTGCACCCCCGAAGCGGCCAGGTCAGCGGCATGTGCTGCGAGGACGTGCGTCAGCAGATCCGGCCCAGACATCCGGAAGGCGGCATCGTGCGGGCAGGCGGCGACGCAGGCCGGGTGAGGCGAGGACAACTTGCCCGCGGCATCGCACAGATCGCAATTCGCCGCTTTCAGCTGGCCGACGAGATGTGTCCGGCCGAGCCGTTCCGCATCCGGCATGGCAATGCGATTGCGCTCGTTAGGTATCATAAAAATACTGCCGTAAGGGCAATTTTCGGCGCATAAGCCGCAACCGATACAATGATCTTCTATGACGATTTGCAGATGCTTGCCCCGGTGAATCGAGTCGACGGGACAACCGACCATGCAATGCGGGTCGATGCAGGATCGACAAGAAGTGGCGACGAGAAAGTTATCGAGTCGGCGTCCGTCGCGGAGGAGACGGGGGATTGGAATTCCGTGTGTCTCGGTACCATGCCGCTCGACACACCCCTGGGTGCATGCATCGCAGCGCGTGCAGTTGTCCAGGTTCAGTACGAGAATGTTCTGGCCCTCGTAGAGCCCTTGCGCAACGTACTCGTCCAGGATGCGGTGCCCCACCGTCGAACTTCGCAAACGCGCGACCGATTGCTGCACCACCCGCCGGCGCAGACCGCCGAATTTGCGCAACATTTGCAGGAAATCGGCCCGGTTCAGTCGCGCCAGTTCCAGTTGACTTAACGCCGAACAGGTCGCTGTTCGCAGGCCGGCGGGTAAGACGTGAGTTAAATCAGACGTTTCACTCTCGAGCGCACGTCTCAGAGCTGAATCAATTTCTTCCACCGATCCGCCGCTAGCCATTTCGCCAAGTGCAAGCAGCCCAATCTCTCCCAGAATGGTGCCGGGTCCGGACGAGACCACTTTGGCTTCCCTGCCATGTTGGTAAACACCCACGCGCACGTGCCCGAGCCGCACCAGATATAAATGCGTCGCGATCTCGCCGTGTTCGAAAAGAGTTTGGCCTGCTCGTACCCGAACGAACGCGAGTCGATGGCGCAGATAATCCACCATGCGCCGATATTCTTCCTGCTCGAATCCCCTGAACAAATCCGTATCTTGCAATGCCAAATCCAACGAGCGCTCGCGGTATTCAGTTTCGAACCGCTGGCGTTGGCTTGGCAGACGCATCAATCGATCCAGGACGTTGCGGCGGATCTCCCAGACCTCGCCATTCTCGAGAGCAGTGACGTTAGCTGCTCTAGGCGATCCACTGACACAAGCCATTTCGCCGACAATCATATCTTCCGGAGTCAGGACCGTTTCAAACACCGGTCTCTGCCGATCAAATAAACGAAAGGCTCCGGCGGCAGCGCGAGCACTCGGAAACACCGTCACCCTGAACTTGCCGCTCCGGATCAGAAACGCGGTGTTTCCGGGATCTCCCTGACGACAGAGCACCTGTCCAGCTTTGACGCGGCGCCGAATCACCAAACCTTTCTGCCAAAGCAAAAACTTTGGTGGAATTCCAGCGAACATCGGATCGGAAGTTAATTCTCGCGCGGTCAACGATTCGGCATGGCGATCGGTCGCAAGAACTTTGATCTGGGCGACGGGTTTGAACGTGATTGCGCTCGTCGGGCACGACACCATGCACTCACCGCATTTTACGCAAGTCGACTCACCCATCGGAATATTCAGATCGAAGCCAATGCCTGCGGTCGCTCCTTTTCCCGTGCGACCGATCACGTGGTTCTCTCTGACGTCATCACAGGCGCGGATACAACGATCACAAAGAATGCACGCACTGTGATCCACCAGAAACACAGGAGATGAAGTGTCGAAGTCGCGCCGGCCCGCGCGCGCACGCGCAGGTGGCGGTGGATTGGAAAGGATTTTAAGCCTAAATCGAGAGGGGTCCGCTCCGCATCTTTGCGCCATGGCTCCGAGCTCGTTGAAATGCGCAAGTTCCTCCTGCAGCTCAGGAGGGTTGGCCGCCTTCAAATGATCCGCAGCCAAAAGTTCGGTCGTGACCTTCACCGTCTGTCGAACGCGATCGCCGTCGGGTCCAGGAGCATTCATAGTGAAAACTTCCATCCCCTCTTTCACTTGATGCTGACAGGCCGGGAGCAGTTTGCGCTCGGCCGCGCGTGTGCCACGTTTTTGCCCGTAGATCTGAACTACGCAAAGGCGACAGACCGCCACCGGCGTCATGTGCGGCTGGTGACATAAAACTGGAATCGGAATCTTCTTCTCGTCGCCGAGTTGCTCGACATAAAGCTTCCGGGCCGCATCATAGATCGTCGTGTACCGCGGTGTGGTTCGTCCGTCGAGATCGACCACGATGTTGCCGTCGGCGTCAGTCAAAGGCTCGGCTAACGGCACCGTGACCGGCGTGCCATCGATCTGAAGCGTTACGTTCTTGCCATAGTCCGATTCGGTGGGGGCATCCAAACGGACGAGTTGTCCATTGATGTCGCGGCTGAAGAGTCCTTCATCATCGTCACGAACGAACAATCCCGGAACGAAATCGGATTCAACAGGCATTGCTTAATGTTCCCTCAAATTTCTGCACCGGTCTTCACTTCGGGCGACAAATGTTTTTTGACATCGTCCTCAAAAAAAGTGGCGGCGGTCAAAAGGGGGACCGGCACCGATCGGCCAAGTCCACAAATGGAAGCCAGTTCGATTGCTTTGCCCATCTCCTTGATTAACGGCAACGTTTCATCGCGCCATTGTCGCGCTTCAATTTGACCGTTGAGCAAGTGCGAGCCGAG
>JBEEGU010000182.1:0-4962 GCA_041167025.1 Verrucomicrobiota bacterium | reverse complement strand
AGTTTGGCAATTTTTCCGCTTTTTTTCAAGTTGTGATCAAAGGCGTGGCGATTATTGCGTGGTCATGCCTTGCCAAGGGCACGTCGGTAAGGCGGTGCTCTGTGGCGCGTGAGGTCGGCATTTCGAGAGCGGGGATTCCAACTTGTCCCAAGTCCAGCACTGGGGGATGATCGGGACGTGGACCGAATTGTCGGCATTGAAACAGAGTATGGCTGTCTCGTCGGTGACGAAGGATTGCATGCGAGCTCGGAGCTTTGGCCAGCCAAGGTAAAGAATTATCTATTTCGGAAAGCGGCTGCCGGCACGATCGATCTGCATTATCGCGATTACGAGGAGCCGCCTGGGAACGGCGGCTTTCTGCTTAACGGCGGGCGCCTGTATCTCGACATGGGTCACATCGAATACGCTTCACCGGAATGCCTCCATCTTCGCGACCTGGTCACGTATGATCTGGCCGGCGACGAGTTATTGCAGGTCGCGCTCGAAGCCGTCGGCGGCGCGGGCCGCGTTTCATTCATTAAGAACAACGTCGACCATCACACCGGCGCCACATTCGGGTGCCACGAAAATTACCTGATGCGACGCGAGGCGCAGTTTACGCCGCCGGTGCTAGGGACGTTGCTCACTTTTTTGGCGACACGCCAAGTTTTCACCGGGGCGGGGCGGGTTGGGCAGGCTAATCCGCTTGCCTTTGATTTTGAACCTCCGCGGCCCGAAGCGCGAGTGGATTTTCAATTGAGCCAGCGGGCGGATCATATCGTGAACGACATTTATCAATGGGTGCAATTCAATCGCGCAATCATCAACGCACGAGACGAGCCTTTGGCCGACTATCGAAAATATCGCCGCCTGCACTTGCTCATCGGTGATTCCAACATGAGCCCGTTCGCAACCGCGCTAAAGGTTGGGACCACAGCATGTGTGCTCACTTTGCTTGAGGACGGCCGTTTGCCGCGCAATCTCGTTTTGAATGATGCTGTGCAAAGCACTCGTAACATTTCCCGCGATACTACCGGTCGTTGGCTGGTTGATCTCGAAAATGGCAAGTCGATCGGCGCGCTGGATGTGCAATGGCAATTTCATGAGCTGGCCCAAAAGCATTTATGTCACCGCAACGCAGAGACCGACTGGTTGCTCGAAAGCTGGAGTTTTACGCTGGAAGCATTGGAGCGAAATCGTCAGGCGCTCATCGGCGGTGTCGATTGGATTACGAAGAAGTGGTTACTCGAAACCTTTATGGAATCGGAGCAGATAGGTTGGGACGATCCGTGGCTGCAAAGCATCGATCTCGAGTACCATAACATCGATCCCGCACGTGGATTGTTTTTCGGCGTTAAACCGGGCAAGCGGATCGGGGAATGGAACAACAGCGTCCGCCGCGTTGACGCGATGCATCAGCCACCCGTCAACACGCGGGCCGCGGGGCGGGCGCTCGCGGTTGCTCATTTTCAAAAGGCCGCCAAACCTTACGTAATTAACTGGGACTCCATTGCCTATGACAGCCGCGATTTTCTCGTCATGGGCGACCCGTTTGAAACCTACACAGCGGAAGTGGACAAGTTCTTGTCGGCCAAACGCGCCACGCCAACGACTGACGAAGAGGGATAGTTTGGACGGCTCGGAGAACCGTCCCTGCCTGGTTAATTCGGCGACTGGGAAGTCGCCGCTCCATGTTCCACTTATTGGACGCGTTGCAACGAAGTGATGCCGTAATTCTCCTGCAGAGACGGCTCTTCCGCGGTCACCTGCGCAGCTTCAAGCTCTATCTGTTTTGGATCTTCTTCCGTTTCGATCTTGATGAAACCATCGAGCGGCTGTTTCACGGCTTCGGCCAAATCCGCCAACGACTTCACATCTTTGCCGTTGACCTTGGTCACGGTCAAAAATGCAAGGTCATCATAGCCAATCGTGGCGGTAGACGGAAGAACCTGGCTGAGCGCGACAATGCGACGGTTTCCGTCCGGGAATAATTCGGACTGGAAGCGATCGAAATAAACGAACCGCGGCGGCGCTTCTTTCTGCCAGTTACCTCCCCATTCCTTGAGATACTGACGTGAAAGCTCCACGAATATGAGGCCACCAAGAACGTAGTAAGAAGGCGCTTGCTCGAGATTGTAGGGCGGGATCACGTAATCTTTGGCCGCCCGGTGGTCCAGAGTGATGTTCAACTGCATCGCTTTACCTTCACGCTGTATTTGAAATGGGATTGAGTCGCCCGCGTATGCATGGGCCGTGAGCAAATTGGTGAATTCAATCTTTCCGTAGAGCGGATCGACGTAGTTGCCATTCTGATCCAGCTCGTTGTTTTTGATCGCGGTGACCAGGTCGCCCACCTGCAATCCAGCCTTCATTGCGGAAGAGTTCGGTTCAATGCTCGTGACATAGACGCCGCCGGGTTTGCCGGTCTGTCCGGAATATTTACGCAGTTGCGGGTCGCGAGTCGGAAAGAACGAAAACCCGGCCGTCGGAAAACCGCGGTAATGCTGGCCTTCGGCCTCCTTGAGAAAATGCGTAATAATGGGGGCTGGGATGGCGTCGAGCAGTTGCGTTCGCGGGTCGTAGCGCAGAAGTAATCCGGCGAGTTTGTTATTCTTAACAAGGGGCACGGTGTAACTGTTCTCCCGATATTGCATGGAGATGCTCATGCGATAGGCGAGAAATTGGCCGACCTCGACCGGATACCGCATCATTTGCACGCTCGTGACCAATCCTTCTGTGACAACGAGTGCGCCAGTGGACTCCAATTGCCAGGCGGCAAGCCGGTCGCCCACGACGGTGTCCAGTGCAATTTCAAGTGGGGAAAGGCCATCGAGGAATTTTTTGTCGGTCGGCTCGAGCAACGCGAGGTTCGCTTCGTAATCGATCACTCGAACCTCGGCGGCGCTCTTCTCCCCGGATTCCGCCCGTTCAAGCTCGACGTAATTCTCGTTCGCAACCAGATCTGCCGTGACCAGAACACGCCCTTGCGGCAGCACAGCGCCCAACCCTCGCTTGGAAAACGCCGCCTTCTTTTGCCATGGCCGAAAGTAATCGTACGGTTGTCCGGTCACATTAACCCGAACGAGTGACAACTCCTTCGTCTTGTTGACGGGGAGAGCGGGCTCCTTTTTCGCGATTGCGGGTGCGGCGACAAAGATCAGGCACAGAGAAACGGCAAAGAGGAATTTTTGCATTTCAGCTTTTCTTCTCGTCATTCGCTGGATTTGGCGGCGGTTTTTCATCAAGAACCTGCTCCTGGGAAACATTGTATCTGGTCTTGATCCGATCACGCGCTGAAGCCACCTGGGCCGGATCGAGCACGAGCGGTGGTCCGTCTCCGATCATTTTTACAACAAAGCGCTCCGGGGTTTCGGAGAACGCTTTTGCCAAATCATTGAGTGTCCGAATTTTGAGGCCATTGACTTCATCAACGATTCCGTAGCGATAAGGCGCCAAATAGGTGTTGCTCGGATCGGGCAGGATATTGGTCAGAACCACTACTTCCGGATGTTCCAGGAAGATTTGCTCCACTACGAAAAAATCGAAGAAATGGCGCAAGCGCAGGTCAGCCGGCTGATAAGCATCAATCAGCTCGAGGTTTAACGGTTGAAAGAGCAAGCCGCCGTAAAGGACATAACGCGGACGCACGTCGTAACTGTGTCCCTGGATGAGATAAGGCCACACCGTGTTGAGTTCGATCGTAGCCGAGACCGGCTGTTTGTCCCGGAGCATGTCCAACTTAACCTTGTCTCCCTTGAACTTTCTTTCGACCACTTCGGGCATTTCGACGCGCTCGCCTTCCAATTCCACATTCGCGTCGCTCGCAATCGGATGGTCGTCGATCGCGAGAAGCACGTCGCCGGGCTGAACCTTGTTCGCGCAAGGACCCGCAGCGACCACCGTACTGACCAGGACGCCGCGGTCGTCCTCCTTTAATCCCAGAAAACGACGCTGGGCCGGATTCAGTAATTTCGCATAGGTCAAACCGAGGTCGACGTACTTATTGTATTGCCCATCCTTAATGTCCGTGAGAAATCGCTGAATCACAGGCGTCGGAATCATGTAAGCCACGCCCTGGGCAACGTCGCCGCTGTAACCTTGGAACGCCACGCCCACCACCTTGCCGTTTTGCATGACCGGGCCGCCGCTGTTGCCGGGATTGATCTGCGCGCTGATCTGAATCGCGAGATGCTGATCGATCGACGAATGAGTGTACAATTGAAAATCGATGCGTGAAACGATCCCAGCCGTGACCGACATTCGTTCGCCTCCGATGGGATAACCGTACGCGGAAACGACGGACTCGAGCTCCGGAATTCCGTCAAATTGCAGGGGCACCATATTTTTGAAAAAATTTGGCGAATCCACCGTGATCAAGGCGAGGTCGCAATCGTGTGCCACGAACTGAACCTTGGCGGGATACTTGTTAGGGTCGTTATCTCGTTCCACCGTGAGATAACGCGCATTACTGACTACGTGCGCATTGGTCAGGATGCGGGAGCCCTGGATGACAAAGCCGGCGCCGATTCCGCGACCAATCGCGCCGGAGTTCCATGGCGCTTTGTAATCAGGTTCGACCGCGGTCGTGGTAATGCGGACAAGGCTTTTTTGGACTCTGCCATTATTTCGTTGCGGCGTGACGGGAACGGGTATGACAGCCTGAGGCGGCGGCTCGCTCGGCTTGGCCGAGGCGTTGGGGGCGAGTGGCGGCGGCGCAGCGGTCTGCTGCGCACGCATTGCGGCGGTCGCAAATAACAAAACGCAAAATAGAATCCAGCCGCGTGTCATGCGAAAGCGGAGAAGATCAAACGAAGCGGTGAGAAAGCAAATCGCATTCCGGGATTGGACACGCACCATGTTGTTTATGTTCGATGGAATAGTTGCGTTGCGAAAGCGGCGATAAATACGCTGCGAGAACCTTGTTCCCCGTTAAGCATTAAGGAGCGGTGATTTTCAAATTCCGGTTTTGGCAGATTCGGCGGT
>JBEEGU010000181.1:0-3649 GCA_041167025.1 Verrucomicrobiota bacterium | reverse complement strand
TTGTCATCCCGAGCGGCAGCGAGGGACCTCCCCAGAGTCTGTAAAGTACACTGCTTACATTGAGTGATCAGAGGATCTTTGCGGGTCCTTCTCAGGCTGCTGCCGGATCACGATGACAATGGTGACTTCACGGAGCGGCTGCTTCGAGGCCGCCGCGAATTTCAGTGCTCGGAGGCGGGGGAACTACTGCTACTTGCTCTTTCTCCGGCTCGCTAGAGTCCGTTGTTAGCATTTCCGGCGCCGGCGCGCCTGAGGCGATCAAGCCCTTCGTGGTTAATCCGAAGCGCTGACAATAGTTGGCAAAGTGTGACTTCGCAGTCTCGGATTCAAGACCGAATTGGCTGGCGTTATAGCAATGAAAACCATTTTCCACTCGAGGCTGGTTCGCCAATGTGCTGCGCATACGGTCCTCGGCCTCGTTGGTAAACTCCCACGCAAAATGTGCGTAAAGCCGCTTAGCCGCCGCGATGGGGTCCTGACGGATATCATTGTAATTCAAATCAAATATGCGGTCGGATGAGAACCGATCGCGCTGTTGCAAAAATACGGCGAGCGTTTCCGACCAATACCGGAGCGCATCCCGCCCTACTTCGCAGGGATCGACCTTTTCGCTGAAAACACTTCGCAAAATCGAGATGAGACTCGACACAGATACGATCGCGTCGAGCGGATCGCGGTGGACCTGAACGAAAACAGCGTCCGGATATACCTCGAGCAACGCCGGAATGGCAAACATGTGGGCGGGCGCCTTCAGGATCCATCGGTGCGCTCCGCCACGATTTTGCAAATGTTGCAGAAAGCGATGGTGATATTCATAGGCCGGCAACAAATTCTGTTTCAAGAACCACGCCCGATAGGATGGAACACGGTACATTGTGTCAAATTGATCGCTCAACATGCTGGGACTCATGAGACCGATGCATTCCTGCGGCAGTTCCGCACCCAACGCGTGAACACGGCGGAAAGTCGGGGCGAGCCAGCGCAATTGGGCAAGGCTTCGGCGGGCATGCCGGATGCGGGCACCCATTCTCTTCGTCGTCGGTGGCGATGGTGACATGACCTCCCAAATCAACGGTGCGCGATGCGAGGGATCGACGCTAAGCAAAGTATGCAAAAGGGTAGTACCACTTCGGGGCAGGCCAACAATAAAAAGCGGCTGGGTGATCTTTGCCGCAGCAATGCCCGGATCATTCTGTCGGTCTCGCTCCATCAACAACCGGTTGGACAATGTCCGCACCAAATCAGATCGCAGCGCGAGCCTGCCAATAAGATTCAGTCTCGCTTCGAGATGACACGATTCGAGTAAGCGCGAAAGTGGCTCGAAGAAATCACCGCTCCCGAAATCATTGAGGCCCGTGCGGTGGCGCGCGATATCGATTAAGTTTGTCGCCTCCAGCGGCCCGTGCCTGGCGCCGCGCTTCTGCAACCAACCGGCCAGGCGATTAGCCACCCGAACGGGCAAAGGAAGGCGGGTCTCATCTAATGTTGTCGGCGCGCGCATCAACGAGAATCATGGGTCCGCCCCAGAACGTCATCAAGCTAAAGCGATGAGCATCCCATTCCCGCCCTATCCGGCGGTTGCGTCGCCCGCCTGATCGTTCCATGATCTGGTATGCACACAGAAAAAGCGACCTTTGGCGCCGGCTGCTTTTGGGGCGTTGAGGAAGCGTTTCGAAAGCTTAATGGGGTGAGTTCAACCGCTGTTGGCTATGCCGGGGGCAAAACGGACAACCCGAGTTACGAGGACGTTTGCGGCGACGAGACGGGTCATGCTGAAGTGGTCGAGGTCGAATTTGATCCATCACAGATCAGCTACGACGAACTGCTGGATGTTTTCTGGTCGAATCACAATCCGACGACCTTGAATCGGCAAGGCCCGGATGTGGGCACGCAATATCGATCCGCCATTTTTTATCACACTCCCGAACAGCAAGCGGCGGCAGAAGCGTCGAAACAAAAGATCGATAAAAGCGGCCGATTCCCTCGCCCTGTCGTGACGCAAATTGAAGCCGCCCCGAAGTTCTGGCGGGCAGAGGAATATCATCAGCAGTATTTGAATAAGCGCGGCCAATCGCACTGCGCGATTTAGAACCGCGCATGAGTCGCGAAATCGTTCGGAGCAAGAATTTCGCGACCGACGCGGCGAAATTTATTCTCGACCGGGCTCATCGCGCGTTGGCCGAGCGTGGCGAATTCCGCATTGCGCTATCAGGCGGGAATACGCCGCGCCCCGTCTATTCGGAAATCGCAACGAGCGGCGGCAACCTTTCCTGGGAACGGATTCTCATCACTTTTGGCGACGAGCGCTGCGTTCCACCGGATGACGAACAGAGCAACTATCGGATGGCGCGTGAGAGCCTGCTGATTCCGGCAGCCGTGCCGGAAACATCGGTGTTACGCATGCGCGGCGAACTCGAGCCGGAAGTGGCGGCCAGCAATTACCAGGAGAATGTCGATCGCCTGGCGGCAAAACGGGGCGAATCAATCTATCGACATGATCTCATCCTTCTCGGCCTCGGAGATGATGGCCATACCGCATCTCTTTTTCCGGGCACGGCTGCCCTCGAAGAAAATAGCCGAAGAGTGGTCGCCAATTTCGTTCCGAAATTTAAGACATGGCGGTTAACCTTTACCTTCCCCCTGATCAATTACGCGCGGCACGTTTGCTTTCTAGTAAACGCAACAAAGAATGCCGATTTGATCGAACGCGTCCTGGCCGGCGACCCCCAATATCCCGCGAGTCGCGTCCAACCTGTCTCCCGAAAGTTGACCTGGTTTCTCGCGGAATCGGCCTGATCATTGCTCTTGCCTGGTAGCTTTCGCTTTCTATGCGCTCTCTTATCGTTACCGGTTCGGCCGGATTAATTGGCTCCGAAACGGTCAAACGGTTCGCTAAAGACGGGCTTCGGGTCATCGGCATTGATAACGACATGCGCGCAGAGTTTTTCGGCATCGAAGCGTCGACTCGAAAAACGCGCGACCTGTTGGTCAAGGAGGCACCGGATTATCAGCACCATGACATCGACATTCGCGACGCGAGCCGAATCGAGGACTTGTTTAAACAAAATCGCGGCGCAATTACCGCCATTGTGCATACCGCCGCACAACCATCGCATGACTGGGCGGCGCGGGATCCGCAAACCGATTTTGCCGTTAACGCCAACGGAACGCTTAACCTGCTGGAAGCAGCGCGAAAGTTTTGTCCGGACGCTCCATTCATCTTTACTTCGACAAACAAAGTATACGGTGACACCCCGAACAGTTTACCGCTGCGCGAACTGGACAAGCGTTGGGAAATCGAGCCCGGTCACGAATACGAGCCGGGTATCTCCGAGTCGATGAGTATCGATTTTACGAAGCACTCACTGTTCGGCGCGTCGAAGGCGGCAGCCGATCTTTTGGTGCAGGAATATGGCCGTTATTTTGGAATGCCAACGGTCTGCTTTCGCGGAGGATGTCTAACCGGACCCGCTCATGCCGGCACTGAACTGCATGGGTTTCTTTCTTACCTGATGATTTGCACTGTTTCCGGCCGGCCCTACCGCGTGTTTGGATACAAAGGAAAACAGGTCCGGGATAACATTCACAGTTATGACCTGGTCGAGGCCTTTGCTGAATTCATCCGTGCGCCGCGGACCGGCGAGGTTTA
>JBEEGU010000180.1:0-3903 GCA_041167025.1 Verrucomicrobiota bacterium | reverse complement strand
CCCCATCGCGACCGGACTCCTACTGTTGACGCTCGGCCGGGGCACGAAGATTCAGGATTTACTGATGAGTGAGGACAAGGAGTACGTCGGTACCCTGACTTTAGGCGCCAGCACGAGCACGCAGGATCGCGAGGGGGATGTTGTCGAACAGCGTGAGGTTCTTGCTTATGGCGAAACCGAAATACGCGCTGCTTTCGAAAAATTCCGGGGTGATTTCTACCAGATGCCTCCGATGGTCTCAGCGATCAAACGCGGCGGGGTGCCGCTCTACAAGCTCGCCCGACAGGGAAAAGTGGTCGAGCGCGATCCCCGTCTGGTGCATGTCTATCGCTATTCGGTCGATCGCATCGGCCTGCCGGACATCGATTTCACTGTTCTATGCAGCAAAGGTTTTTATGTGCGCACCTACGCGCACGATATTGGTGAGACACTTGGTTGCGGCGCCCATTTGAAATCGTTGCGCCGATCCAAATCGGGCCGCTTCGATGTGGCGAAAGCCATCTCCGTCGATGAGATCAGGAACGTTGCGCCGGAAGAGGTGCTTAAGCGGGTCCTGACATTGCCTGAAGTTTCGCGCATGCGCGGCGCGTAAGGAAATGACGAAATCGGAATGACGGACGACGAAGTAGGAACGAAGCGCGCATTCAGGCCGTGAGGACGCTTCATTCAATTTCTGAGCTGGCGGAGTTGCGCGGCCCCATCTTCCTAGCCATCGGGGTGTTCGACGGTGTGCATCGTGGTCACCAGGCAGTTATTTCTACTTCCGCGCGGCATGCTCACTCCGCCAACGGAACGCCAGTGGTGGTGACATTTGATCCTCATCCGGCAAAAATTCTTCGACCCAATGACGCACCGCATCTAATCACCGCGACACAGCATAAAATCGGTTTGATCCGCGCTCTGGGCGTGGCTCATCTGCTGATCATCCCATTCAATCTCGAGTTCGCGGCGACGCCGCCGGATGAATTCGTTCGCCAGCTCGTCCACCACGCTAAGCCTCTGCGCCAAATCTGTGTTGGACATGAATGGTCGTTCGGCAAGAACCGCGCCGGCAATCTGCATTTGCTGAAAGAACTCGGCGCGCGTTTGGAGTTCAACGTCATAGGCATTCCGCCTGTGATGGTGAATGGCAATGTTGTCAGCAGCACTGCGATTCGTCAGGCCGTTGAGGGTGGCGACTTCGACAGAGCTGCTGAAATGCTCGGGCGGCCATATGGTGTGCTTGGAACGGTGACCGGCGGCGAAAGATTGGGGAAAAAACTTGGGTTTCCCACGGCAAACCTGAGCGCACATAGCGAGCAATTTCCGCCAAACGGCGTTTACCTCGCCGAAGCATGGATCGACGGAGTCTTATATCACGGTGTCGTCAATCTTGGATTCCGGCCGACCGTGGCGCGAGGGGAGCCGCAGCGCATTCTCGAAATACACCTCCTTGATTTTGATCGGGATATTTACGGCCAAGATGTCGAGGTGCGTTTTCTGCATTATATGCGCGCAGAAAAGAAATTCGATGATCTCGACGCGCTAGTCCGGCAAATTGATGCCGATGTTCAACAGGCGCGAAAGCTTTGCGCCGCGTGAAGCTGCCAGCATTTTCGCTGGTGAACCGCAGATAATTTCGCGCCCCGGCGTCGCGCGCCTTTTCAACGTTTACGGCTTCGCGTCACACGCTCAGTTCTTTTTCCTGTCGGGCGCGATCCGGGCCGTCGAAGAGTGCTCTTATTCTTGGAAGCAACGGAGAAGGTGAACCGGCCTTTGCGCAAGGCCTCGCCGGGGACGTGCCCGAATTCGCGTTCGAGGCGCAACATGTCGCGATCGATCTCCTGAATTTGCGCCAGCAACGCCTCTTTGCGTTGGGAAAGCTTGACCAGCTTCTTCAGCTTGGCGCTGGGGATGTTGACGAACATTCCCTATTTTTCACGCGCAAGCATGACAATGCAACTGAGATAGAACTGATTGGGCGAGCCGTGAAATTCGCGTGGAATGAGTCTTCTGTAGTCGCTTCGCTCTGCGAAGCGCGACGCTCGCAATTCAAACGACCCACGCGTTGCGTTGCCCTGAGGGACCTCTACAGTTAGCGCAGTGCGCCTAAGTCGCCGACTGCCGCGTCTTAGAGATGGCGGCAATCAACCCGAGCGAACTTGCCACGATGCCGGTGCAAAAAGTGAGCAGGAGCAGCCACAGCATCGGTAAACCGGCCAAGCGCGCGATCACTTGATTGACCAAATTGCCGCCATCAAAAAGAAAATACGTCAGAAAGCTGGCCAAGAGCGTCATGCCAATCAGTATCATTGCGCGAATCGGGGATCGCGCCCGGCTCGAAGCCGGAAGTTGCCGTAAGACGCGGCCGCTGAAGCCGTCATCGTCGATGTAAGGCGCAGCGTCGCGCAATCGGCGGTCTAGGGCGTCGTCCTCGTTTAAATTATCCATCTCAGTTCGATCCCCAAGCGGCCAATGTGCGTTTCAACTTCTCCCGGCCACGCAAGACATTGGTCTTGACCGTGCCGAGCGGGATATCAAGCACACGCGCCGCTTCATCATGTGATAAGCCATTTTGGCAGCAAAGCAAAACAGCCGATCGCTCATGCAGTGGCAGCAAGCTTAAAGCATGCATAAGATCGTGCCTCAAACCGGCATCCACCGTCTGCGGATCCATTTCGCTTTGCCATCGCGCCTCATCAACCCCAACCAATTCCTTTCGCCGACGCGCGTCTTCACGGAAACAATTATACGCGATTCGGTAGAGCCACGTCGAGAAGCGCGCTTCGCCCCGAAAGCGGCGGATGTTCTTATAGGCCCGCAGAAATGCCTCCTGTGCAAGATCGTCGGCCAGAGCGAGATCGCTACGAGTAAGTTGCCGCAGCAATCCGCGCACGCTCGATTGATGCCGACGGACCAGTTCGCCAAAGGCGTGCTGGTCGTCATCAACAAGAATTCGAGCGATGAGGTCCGCATCGGTTAGCTCCACATTCCGCAGGCTAGGGCAGCGAAGGCGGATTGTCTGTCTTCGGTTTTTGGCCGCCGTCGAGTTTCCAAACGAGGAGGTAACCAGCACCGATCAGGAACGGGATAATCCCGATCGCCCAGGCTCCGCCTTCCCAGTTGTTGACCGCGGCAAAGAATAGCATTAGCCCGACGCCCACCATGACGAGCACGACACCGCGGCGCATGTCTGACCGCTGACGCACCGCGGCAGGTGGGGGCACGAGTAAAGCCGCAGGCACTTCCTGGCCTTTCTCCACCATCATCCGGACCGTCCGATGCATCATGCGGTTTCTCGAAAAACCGAAATACATGATCACTCCCACGATAAGGACTGGGGCTCCAAATACAGTCAGGAAGATGATCCCGACGAGCGGCACCACCAATGGCGGAATATCGTCATGAGAGCCGTGGCCGCTACCCCCGACCACGTCTTTCTCGTCGTCGTCTCCAATCGAGAAATGGATGCCCTTTTGTTTCATTTTCTTATCGATGCGCCGGTGGATTTTATCCGCCAGATCGTTTTCCACCGTCGCGCTGGGCGAAGGCGTGATCGACGCCGTAACCGGCGAGGCGTTGAGGGGCGAGGTTGCGGGCGAGACGGTGGGATTTTGGCTCAATCCAGTGAGAGCAAACCCCAGTGAACAGGCACAGATCAGGTACAATGTTTTCATATTCATCCTTTAGGGGTGAGATGCATCCAATCCTCTGCTTGGATTCAAGATTTTTGGGGATTCTAAAGGTGTTTGCGGGCAATGGAAGGTGGATCGGGCTCTCCGAGCGCGATGGTAAAATAAAAGCGCGGCTTGGCCGCACAAACTTGAGCGCAAAGCGCTTGTGTTTATCATGGCGCTCAGAGAGCCCGATCCAAACGGAGCCACGCGACTAGAGCGGCCAGACCTGCCTTGCCAGCCGTAGCTG
>JBEEGU010000179.1:0-4915 GCA_041167025.1 Verrucomicrobiota bacterium | reverse complement strand
AGCAACGTGTTGGCCGGGTGATAATCGTCCGAATCCTCGGCGCCGTTCAACCGCACCAGGTTATCAGGATCGACCCAATCGAGCAGACAGTCGATCATGCGATCGCGTTCATTTAACTCAATGCCTTTGTTCTCGAGATATTTTCGCAGGATCCCGAGCCGCACTGGATCTTCGCCGGCGAGGAGCCAGTTCAAATTCAGACGACCGCCTTCGCCGGTAACGTGCGCTTCGTAAGTTCCCCGATCCCCGATTTGGCCGACTAAATTGGAAGAATCGGGTTTTACATGCGGATGCAACGCCACCTCCGCGCCCGAGCAAGCCATCGCTTCAGCCTCCAGAATCCGGTTCGCTTTACCCGCCATAATCAGCCGGCTGTCGATGTCGAGCGCCCAGGAAATGATCATCGCGCTCAAAAGGAAAAGGGCCCAGAGCGCAAGCATTAGAGCAGCGCCGCGCCCGTTCCTTCTCTGAAAAAATATTTTCATAGCGGCGTCCGCCCTAACGGGATGATCGCTTCCCATGGCACAGCCGCATCGTTGCGCTCGATCACGACCTTGACCAAGCGGGGAAGTGTGATCGTATCCGACCAGCGCGAAAGCCATACATTCAATCTCGGATCAAAGTAACGGATCTGCATACTACGAACGTCGGTCAGTAATGGCACCCAGCTCTCGTGCACATCGGAAAAGGATTGATCACCTTTCGGTTTTCGGAGCAGCCCGAGATCGAGGCGATCACTTTTTTTGCTTTCGGGTTGCAACCGCAAGCTGACGGTGAAATCGCCCGGCGCATAACGGGTCAGCACCCCAGGCCCGGCACCGGCGATCCATCTCATTTCGTCGCGCGAACGATCGCTGACCTTGAGTGGGTCGCCGAGAAGCGCACCCGAACCGGTGGGTAAATTTTGCAGCTGGGAATTCAACAAATCGCGCAAAGCGTCGTAACGCGCGTCGGCTGCGCTGGCCTCGGACGAAATCCGCAATGCCAGGATATTCGACTGGACGAATCGGTAGATCGCAAGCGACATCATGGCGAGGATGGCCACCGCGAGCATGATCTCGAGAAGCGTAAAGCCACCGTCACTTTTGCGTTTAGCCCGCACGATATACATAAAATTGGACGCTCTCGGATTGACTGACTCCTGCCCGCGACCATTCCACTCGCAACGTCACCAGGTTGACACCGTTCAGCTCTACTCCGTCGTCCTCCGTCAGCTGCGCTGGGACAGTTTTTTGGATGAGCTTGACCACGCCATAGCCGGTATCGACCTTCGATTCTTTCGCCGCGTCCGGAAAACCTGGGGTCGCCTGGATCTCGGCCATCCGGTTGGCCAGAACTTGACGGACCCGGCCGTCTTCAGCGCTCAACGCGCTCGCATTTAAACAATTTTGCACGGCACGACCAAGAGCGAGCACCCCAACAACAAAGATGGTCACGCCGAGCAGGACTTCATAAAGAGCGAAGCCTACTCGATTAGCGTTCGTTAGGCGTCGAAAAAACCCCACCGTTCCGTGATTATCTCGGCACATATTTAACTAAGTCCGGGCGGGCATTGAGAGCTGAATAGTCTGCCGTCCATTCGCCACTGGGACTAACGAAGTTCACTACTGCAGGTTCGCATGTTCCCGACGGCCAAAAAATCCATTCCGCCGGCGGATTCTTGGTTAACGCCGCCGGAAAACTCAGTTTCACCGCATCCCGGATTGCCAGCGGAAGATCAGCCACGGGAGCTGGTTCGTCGTCTTTGCCGAAAACTTCAGGGCGCAACTCGATCGACTTTGCCCCAAAGACAACCAGATATGGGCGATGCTCGCCGACACTGTGTTCATGCGCCTGATTCACAAGTTTATTAAATCGGTCGAGTGACTGGCGCAGACGACGATCCGCTAGCACGCCGCTGACGCTGGGCACGGCCATTAGCAGCAGCAGCATCAAAATGAATACCGCGAGCACAATCTCGACGAGGGTAAATGCTTGGGAACGTGACACAGGGAAAATTACGCTCTGCGAGGCAAATCACAACAGAGCGGCCATCTTACAAGCTATTTCCGCGCAACCTGCCGCTAAAAAAACGCAACCTACCGGCAGCACCGGCTGACCGGGTGTGTTAACCTTTGGCATGACCACGTCTCTTTCCGTGGCTTTATGAGCACTTCCCCGCGAAGAACTCTCGGCCGAAGTGCCTTTCAAATCGCGCTTTTCATCGCAGGCATCGCGATCCTGGCCGTCGTTATCTGGCAGGCTGTAGCCGTCCATGGCGCGCCGGACCCGACCCAGCCCAACACCAGTCCGACCGTCGCGTTTTTAGATATCGGCGTCCTTGTTTTCCGCGAAGGCCTGGAATGCATTCTTGTGCTGGCCGCGATCACCGCCAGCATGACCGGCGCCAAACAGACACATCGCCGCCCTGTTGCCGCCGGTGCGGCCATTGCTTTTGGAGCGACACTGATCACTTGGCTGATCGCCGTCCGGATGGTCGGCGCGCTCAGCGACAATATCCCGGCGCTGGATTTGCAGGCCGCCACCGGATTGCTCGCCGTCATCGTCCTGCTGGTCATCATGAATTGGTTTTTTCACAAGATTTATTGGGGAGGCTGGATTCGCGCACACAATCGCCGCCGAAAATCGCTGATTCAGGGCGCGAGTCGGCAGGGCATTTCGCATCCGCGGTTGTGGTGGGGATTAGTGCTTCTCGGCTTCACTTCGCTCTATCGCGAAGGATTCGAGGTGGTGCTCTTTTTGCAAAGCTACTACTTGCGTTTCGGCGGCGGCATCGTTCTGCAGGGCGCGCTTCTCGGCCTTGTGCTCTCTGGAATCGTCGCAGTGCTTACTTTTGTTCTGCAACAACGCCTGCCTTATCGGAAAATGTTGATCACAACGGGCATTCTCCTCGGGGTGGTTTTACTCGTGATGGTCGGAGAACAGGCGCAGGAGATGCAATTGGCGCACTGGATTTCACGAACGGAAATTCCGTGGCTCGTCGGAGCAATTCCAGCCTGGGCGGGCATGTGGTTCGCAATTTTTCCGACATACGAAACTTTGATCGCACAGGGAGTCGCCGCGCTTCTGGTGATTGGTTCATACTACGCCGCGCAGCGCTTTCGGACCGAAGCCGCTACCACTGAGAGCCAGCCCGATCCCCCCGTCGCCGTCGTGCGCGAGCTCGAAACCGTGCGCTAATCGCCCGATCGCACTTTCTCCGGGACCGATGCGAAAATCGCCGCTGCTGGCGCTATCCTTTCTAATCCTGTTGCTCCCGAGCTTGTCCGCGGGGGTTAGACATTTCGGTTTTATCTACGAGGCGCCGACATCACCGCCAGGCGCGGTCGAGATGGAGAATTTCATGACCTGGCAATATGCGACCAGCGCGGAGCGATCCGATCAGCTCGCTTTTCGGCACGAATTTGAGTTCGGTGTGACCGACAGATTTCAGGCCTCCATTTACCTGGCCGATTGGTCCTATCAGAATGAACGGCGGCATTCGGCACTGCGCTACGCTGACTCCGCCGTGGAATTGATTTATAATCTGAGCAATCCCGTGGTCGATCCCGTAGGCCTATCGATCTATCAAGAGATTAAGGGTGGCAATCGCCTGTTGGAATGGGAATCCAAACTGATCGCGCAAAAAAATCTTGGGCCGCTCATCCTTGCTTACAACGCGACTCTGGAAGCGGTCTGGGAAGGCGAGCATCTGAGCGGGCGTTCCGGCGAATTCCAGCAAGCGATCGGCGCAAGCTACGAGCTTTCGCCCCGTCTTTCCTTCGGCGTCGAGTTGCTCCACGAATTTTTGTTTCCCAATTGGCAGGACGAAAAAAAACTGACGAACTTGTTTGTCGGGCCGAACATTTCCTACCGGCGGGGCAATTGGTTCGCAACGATCGCGGCGCTCGCGCAGGCAACAGACACGGAAGGTGAACCGGATCTGCAGGTGCGCTTTATCTTTGGAGTGGGACTGTAAGATGGACCCATCGTTCGGGATTCGTCGAAAACTTATTTCTTTGTCATCGCGCGTGCCCGCTGGTGCGGTTTGCGCGCGTGCGTTGATCTGCGCGGGGGCAGCGCCCTGTTTGCTCGTGAGTTGTGAATTGGCCCGTTATGGGACGCCGCCGCCGGTGACATCGCAAATGGCGGTAGCCGGTCGAGAGCAACACGTCGAAGTAGCCACGCTGCATCATGGGCGTGCCCTTTTTGCTCAGCGTTGTATTGAATGTCACACCCTGCCGCCGGTCTGGCATTATCGGGCTGAGGATTGGCCGGAGATCGTAAATGATATGTCCCGACGTGCGAGTTTGAGTCCATCCGATCGCACGGCCATCCTCGCCTACATCCTGGCCGCGCGGCGGGAACTGTAGTCGTTGCCCTGCTGGGCAACGCACCGCGCGGGTGCTTTAGGATCCAGTGTGATGGCGATTGAGGTCAATCGCCGATACCTCCAAAAATCCGGCACCGTTCAGGTAGCGGCGGTTTCACCGAACCGCCAATTACAAGTATCCCACGCGACATTCATATTCCAGTTGAACGCAGCCGCAACCGTCTCACCTTAAGCGGATGATCACCCTGCTCGTTCGCACATTCCTCTGCGCCCAACTATTCGTAATGGCGTCTGCGTTTTCCGCCAGTCCATCACCATCTCCAACGCCTTCGCCGAGTGCTTCGGGGACGATCGACGAAAAATTGTTTAAAGGGATGCAATGGCGGCAAGTCGGACCTTTCCGGGGTGGCCGCGCTCTCGCGATCGAAGGAGTCGTCGGAGAACCGGATACCTACTATTTTGGAGCTGTCGCCGGCGGCGTCTGGAAGACAACCGACGGAGGCGCGAATTGGATTCCGCTTTTTGACAAGCAGGATATTTCCTCGATTGGCGCTGTCGCCGTCGCGCCTTCTGATCACAACATTGTTTATGCGGGAACAGGCG
>JBEEGU010000178.1:0-5289 GCA_041167025.1 Verrucomicrobiota bacterium | reverse complement strand
AAGGAGCGGCGGTCTCCAGACCGCCGGATATTTAGCTCGGCGGTTAGAAACCGCCGCTCCTTGAAAATAAGCCCGCTCCTAGTCTTCGTGCAGGGCAATGCTCGACCCGACCCAGGTTTTGTCCTTGTTGAAATCGACGCCCATCATCTTGCCCTGACTCATTCGGACGAGATTGTTGACCAGGACCGGCTCGCCATTCTCGGGCCAGACAAACATCATCCGCAGTTCGGCTTTTGATTTCGGTCCGTCCACAGTCGGCACAAACGAGGCGTACTGAACCTTCTTCTGTACGATCCAACTTCTTGGCACTTTAAGCGCAGCAAGTTTTTCGCGCGTCGGCTCCATATCCACGCCGAGCCCGGCAAAGGAGTAGAGCGGCTTCAAAACGTAGTCGCCAACCTTTTCCTGGGCGGGAAACTGGTCAGCGAAAAATGCCGGCGACGTGTGCTCGGTCCGCAAAAACGGCAGGGAATGTTTGCTGATCCGAAAATACCAATTGGGATGACCCACCCAGGTGACATCGAGATCGTCTTGCAACCGAAAATTTGTGTTGAGGTCGGGACGGCGAATGAGCTCGTCGAAGATGACGCGGTTATAAATTCGTTCCACTTTCGTTTCGCGCCCGTCCCGGTCGTAAAACAAATGACGCCCACGTTTCCTGACCTTGGTCAGGCAGACCGATCGAATCCCGAGGAGCGTTTCGGTTGCGGCAAAATCAATCCGGGTCTTTTGTTTCTCCGGCTCGATCTCGAGCAAAATCACGTTCTCTTTTTGGGCATTTCCGAGGATGGTTTGGCGCAGGATATCGATGTAGGCCTCGTCTTTCATTCCGCCAAACGACGACGTCCAATGGCGCGGGATGACCGGATAAGCGTTGCGGTAGCAGTGCAAAATCAACAACTGAAAACCGAACAAACTGGGAAAGGCCTGCAGTTCGATCAGGCGCGGCACAAGACGGTCGCCTTCGGCGCAGATTCCGAAATCAACCACGACGAAGTTTGGATGGGCAGATTCGTTAGGGACTTCCAGGCCCTTTGGAATCGCCGTTTGCGCATGTCTCGCAAAATCCGGACTGCGCAGAACCGCAACGATTTGATGGGCCGCACGAACGACTTCGTCGGTAAAGCTTTTCGTCAAAAAAATGGGCGTTTCCGAAATCCGAAAGTCCGCCGGCCATTTTTCCGTTTGATTCACGCAATGCTCGATCGCGGCATAGTTCTCGGGAGAAAAACTGGAGTTAAAGGCCGCGCGAAGTTCCGGGTGCATTTCAGGTAGGGACAGGTCTGCGACCGTCCGAGCTATTTCGCTTCTCCGAGCTGATTGCGCCACTCCAAATATGCGCCGGTGTTCAAAGAGCGGCGGTTTCCCAAGGCGCCGTTTAGGTAGTCCGGCGGCTAGAAGCCGCCGCTCCTTGGCCAGGTAGGGACGGCTCTCCGAGCTGTCCCATCAATTGCTTCTGACGATTAACCATCCACCGGACGGCTCGGAAAGCCGTCCCTACCTGTCTCAGACCAGGAACTTCCCGGCCCGCATGATCGGCTCGCCATCAAAAGAGATATCGAAATTACGACCCACACAATCGATGTGGGTTTTCGATTTCCAGTCGGCGCCGGTGTGTTCGGCGTAGGGATGGCCAAATGCGATGTGGATACCGGGAATCTTTTCGTCCTGCAGAATATTCCCGATCACCCTGGTGCAGCCGATATTCGTACCGATGGCAAATTCTCCTACCCGGTTGCTGTTTTCATCGGTGCTGGTGTATGCGCCAAACTCTTCGAGCAACTCTTTGTGTTCGCACTCCAGCGCGACAATCCGATTATCTTTTACATCAATCGTGATCGGAGCGTCATGAAGATCGCCATACTTTTGGCAAAGATAATCGCCGACTACGCCGTCCACGACAAAACGACCGTTCGTATTCGCGGGGGAAGTGAAAATCTCTCCACCGGGCAGATTGCCCCATTTGTCCGGCGTAATGATGCCGCTCGTTTTCAGCCATTTTAGCCTCGGGGAAAACTCCGCCACAAAATCAGTGCCGGCCGCGGTTTGACAAGTTATGCGTTTGGCCTGGCGGGCGCGTTCGATCAAACGCTGGCTGAGCTCGTCGATCACGGCGTAATCCGCACGCATCGCCTCGAGCATGATTTGCCGGGAAATATTTACCATGTGCCCGTGCCGGATGCGGTGTCGATTCACGACGTCGCTCATCTGCATGCGCGACCCCAGTTCGCCGCGCTGCGATTGTGCCGCAAAAATCGAGACTTGCGATCGGGCGAGATCTTCCAAGATAACCTGCGGCATGTTGATTAGCGGCCGACAGTCATAGTTCTCCAAAATGAAGACGGCATGTTCGGCTCCCACCTCTTCGACTTCTGCTTGCAAAGCCGCTGCAATGTCTCGCGTGGCCTCGTCTGTGATAATCGTGATGCGCTCTTCCGGTTGAAGACGAAGGCATACCCGGATGGCGTTGCGTGCGCCGGGCGCAAGCTCGGCGTCAATCGTATCGATGGTCAAACGGTCAGGCATTTTGGGCCTTCAGAATCACGCGGATATGACAATGAGGCAACTCTCGAGCGCCTGTTTCATGAGGTCGGACTGACTGTCAGTCCCTCATACGTTTCTTCCACGATGCCATCAACAACCGTTTTCATGTCGTGCGTCCTTTGGTAGGTCGCCAGTTGCCGGTCGGCTCCGGTCCCCTCGCGCATGATCCGCTCGATATGCGCCATTTCCTTTTCGCTTCCGAGCTCACCCACTTCGGTCGAAACAAACGAGAGCAATTCATTCAGCAAACTCCGCGTTTCCACTTCGGCTTCGCGGCCAAAATCGATCAGCTTACCGCCAATCCCATAGCGACTGGCGCGCCACCGGTTTTCATCGAGCAATCGCCGTCGATAAACACGAAACGTGATGTTTTGTCGAAACAGCTTGAAGAGCTTCACCACCACGGCCTGAATAAGGGCGGCAATCGCAACCGTATCATCCACCCGCGACTGGGCATCGCATACTCGCACTTCCAAAGTGTCAAAAAATGGATGTAACCGAATGTCCCACCAAATCTTTTTCGCGTTATCAACGCAACCGGTTTTGACCAGAAGTTTGCAATAATCTTCGTACTCGGAAAGTGATTCAAAGGCATCCGGAATTCCGGTGCGCGGAAAGCGCTCGAAAACTTTCAGGCGATAACCTTTCAATCCGGTATCCTGCCCAACCCAGAAAGGCGAATTGACCGAGAGGGCATAGATATGGGGCAGAAAGTAGCGCGCCTGATTCATGACATGGATGGCCGATTCCCGATCTGGAATACCGACGTGAACATGCAATCCGAAGATGAGATTGGCACGCGCGAGCTGCTGCATGTCTTTCACGATTTCCTGATAACGTTCGCCCTGGGTGATAAGCTGATCGCGCCAATGGGAGAACGGGTGCGTGCCGGCAGAGGCAATTCGCAGGCCGCTCCGCCCGGCCAGATCGGCGAGTTTGCTGCGCAATTCGATCACGTGCGTGCGCGCGTCGCTCACGGACTGGCAGATTTCCGTGCCCAGCTCCACCACTGACTGGTGCATCTCCGGCTTGATCTGCTCTTTTAGGGTAACCTTGCCGCCTTCGAGTATCTCCTGAATATGGGACCGCAACTCGCGCGTCTCCGGATCGACGATCGCAAATTCCTCCTCGATGCCGAGAGTGTAAACGTGGTCCTTCATTCGATCAGGCAGGGAGGTCTCCGAGCCGTCTACTTATTTCGCTTCTCCTCGCTACAAGCGCCACTGCAATTGTCTCAAAAATGAGCGGTTTCAAAACCGCCCTATTTCCCGGTTCGGCGGCTGGGAAGCCGCCGCTCTTTGATCAGGCAGGGACGACTTCTAGGCCAGGTCGCTCAAACTCCGCATGTTCACGGCCGATTGGACGAACTTTCCCCAGCTCAAATTGTTTCTGCCGGGGACGTGCTCTTTCGCCTTTCGAATCGCCATTTCCGAAACGGCCTCCACCACCCATTCGAAGTTTTCCTGGCCAACCATCGCCGCTTCCGCATCGGGAGCCGGGTTGCAGAAATCGATCGCCACTGGGATACCGTCGCGAATGGCAAACTCGACCGTATTCAAATCATAACCGAGATACTGATTCAGGGTTAGAACGCCTTCCTCAACCTTTTGCAGGATCTCGGGCGGAGTCTGCCATTCCGTTTGATACCGGAGGTGATACGGATTCCGGGGCTCGTACGGCATGATTCGAACCTTGCGCTGGTCGATCGAGTAGCAACGGAAGTACATGTCGAATTTCACTTCCTCCTGCAACATCATCACCAGTTGCCCAGTCTCGCTATAGGCCTTGAAAAATTCTTCGGAATTGTGCAACCGGTAAACGTTTTTCCATCCGCCACCAGCGAAAGGTTTGAAGAATGCGGGCCACCCGACGTACCGAAAAATGCCTTCCCAATCGAGCGGATACTGCAAATTTCGAAATGACTTGTCGTTCGTGTCCGGAGGCGGTTGATGGGATGGCAGCAATACTGTTTTGGGAACAGCGACGCCAATTTTTGTGGCCAGAGCATTATTGAAAAACTTTTCGTCGGCACTCCACCAAAACGGATTGTTCACCACCGCTGTGCCCGTAAGCGCGGCATTCTTCAACCACGCGCGATAAAACGGCACATCCTGCGAAATCCGGTCGATCACGACGTCATATCCGCAGGGCTCCCCCTGCACCACCTTGTCGATCTTCACGAATTCGGCCGCAATATCTTTGCCCCCGGTTTTCTGATTCACCCGCGCGACAAATGCCGGCGGAAAACTCTGTTCCTGACCAAAAAGGATTCCAATTTTTTTCATAATGAGAGAAACCGCGGATTACGCAGATTTAACGGATACAGACTCACATGCCAACATGGAAAGGCGTACAATCTGATGCGAGGCAAGGTCTCGATTCATCAGGGGCGGTAATACTTGTTCCACAGTTCGTTACGGAATTTGTTCGCCGGATCCAGTCGCGCTTTCAATTGGAAAAATTCCCCTGCCCTCGGATACGCTTGCCGAAACTGCCGCTCGGTAGCGTGCAATTGATAGGGTAAGTAGTACGACCCGCCGAGCGTCAGCGCTGCGTCGGTCAATTCTCGCGTCCATTCGCCGACCCGCCTCTGAGCCTCCGCACTTGTACCTTGCTTATAATATATCACGAATCCGAACACTTCAGTGCGGGCCCATGCTAGCAATGATCCGGGATCCTGGTTCGCATGGCGCACAGAGACGTTAACGACATCGACATTATGGTGCTGAAGGGTGCGCCGCATTC
>JBEEGU010000177.1:0-6225 GCA_041167025.1 Verrucomicrobiota bacterium | reverse complement strand
TCAGCTGAAGTCGGAAACGGAAGCATCAGATCTGCATGCTTAATCAGTTCTTATCCGCGATATCCGCGTAATCCGCGGTTCGTAATGGCTTACCTGGATCAATTTCTTAGCGTCATCGTCGAGCAAGGTGGGTCCGATTTGCACATCGGCGAGGGCCAGCCTCCGAAAATGCGCAGGCACGGTGATGTGGCACCGATCCGCGTGGAACCGCTGGAGCGCGAAGAGGCGTTTGCCATGCTGAGCGAAGTTGCGGGCCCGCACAGATGGGAAATTTTTGAGGAACGCGGCGATCTTGATTTCGCCTACGAAATGGACGCGGCTTCGCGCTTTCGCTGCAATTATCTCAAGCAAGCCAACGGCTACGGCGCGGTTTTCCGTCTCATTCCGACCAAGATTGCCACTTTGGAACAACTCGGAATTCCACCGGTTGTAAAAGAGTTTGGTCATCTCCGCGGCGGCCTCGTTCTTGTCACTGGCCCCACCGGTTCGGGCAAATCAACCACGCTTGCCGCATTAATGGATTACATTAATGAAAATTTCTCCCGCCACATCGTTACGATCGAAGAGCCGATTGAGTTCGTGCACGACAATAAGCGCAGCATCATCACACAACGCGAGGTTCCGGGCGATTCGATTTCATTTCCTCTGGCGTTGAAAGCGGCGTTGCGCGAGGACGCTGACATCGTGCTCGTGGGTGAAATGCGAGATCTGGAAACGATTTCGCTCGCCTTGACCGCGGCCGAAACCGGTTTGCTCGTTTTTGGCACTCTGCATACGAATAATGCGCGGAAAACGGTTGATCGCATGGTCGACGTCTTTCCCGCGTCTCGCCAGGCCCAGGCCCGGGCCATGCTCGCTAACTCTTTGCGCGGCGTTCTGGCGCAGCTTCTGTTGAAGAAAGGCGATGGAACGGGGCGCGTGGCGGTGAATGAAATCTTGATCGCCAATGCCGCGGTCTCCGCCATTATTCGTGAAGGAGCCACTCAAAAACTCCAGGATGTGATCGTGTCCGGGAAAGCACAGGGGATGCAATTCATGGATGACGCGGTCTGGGCATTGCTGCAACAAGGAATCGTGACACCACACGAAGCGTTCATGAAAGCGATCGACAAAAACCGCTTCAAAACATTTCTCCCGCCGGAAGAAGAACATTTGGGCGATGCTGCCGGCGCTGTTCCCGACGATGAGCAGCGGACGCCGGGTAATTTCATTAAACGCGCAGGGGGCCGGGCCCGGCAGCGTTAAGGTCGTGCAGCCGAATGGTTTCCGCCCGACTGCGTTGACAATAAAAACTGGGGATGATAAGGTCGCGCAACTTTCGCATCATGGGTCCTAACGATTTCGCAACGTGGGGGTTCGAAGCATTTGCATTCGCTACTTAACAGTCAGGTTTTGGTCCTGAACCGCCTTTGGCAGGCGGTCAACATATGTACGGCGCGTCGCGCGTTCGCGCTGGTCTATGCCGGTCACGCCCACGTCGTTTCTTCGGATGAGGCAAATAATTTTCTAACGCATGATTTCGATAGCTGGCGCGATTTCTCTGCCACCGCCCCCGAGCAGGAAATTGTCACTACGATTTCGTGGAAAATTCGGGTGCCACGCGTCATCGTTCTTCTGCTTTTTGATCGGCTGCCGAAGAAAGAAGTGAAGTTTACCCGGCACAATATCTTCGAGCGCGACAAAAATACCTGCCAGTATTGCGGCCACATTTTCGATCGGAGCGAGCTAAACCTCGACCACGTCATGCCGCGGGACCGTGGTGGCCAAACCACTTGGGAAAACGTTGTTTGCTCGTGTATTCCGTGCAATACCCGCAAGGGCAACCGTCTCCCGCAGGAAGCCCACATGAGTTTGATTCGCAAACCAAAGCGGCCGAAATGGCGGCCGTTTGTCCACGTCACGTTCGCCTCGCCGCAACACGAGAGCTGGCGGCATTTTGTCGATCTTGCTTACTGGAATGTGGAACTCAGCGACTAGCTTCGCTCGAAGTTCCAAATTCCAAGCTCCAACATCCAAAGAAATTCCAACCTTCAAGTCCCCAACCGCGCTCGGTGAGACTCTTGAATTTGATTATTGGTATTTCTCTGGAGCTTGGATTTTGTGATTTGGAGCTCCGCTCTTGATCGGCGCTGCTGAAGCTAGCATGACGCGCCCGCCCTTTGGCTCCAACGCTTTTAAGATCGGCTGCGGGTATATCCCGAGCGAAATAATTCCGATGATGAGGATACTCATCGCCAGCCGGGATAAACCGCTTATCGGGATCCGGCTGAGGTTCGCTGTCTGTTCCCAATACATCGCGCGAACGACTTTTAGGTAATAATAAAACCCGCAAGCGACCCCGATCGTGCCGACGATAATCAGTGCAGTTTGGTGTTGTGCAATCGCCGCCATGAACACCAGGAATTTGCCAAAGAAGCCGACCGTCAATGGAACTCCTGCGAGAGAGGCCATCGCGATGAGCATGGCAAAAGCAAGAAAAGGAGATCGCTGCGCGAGCCCATCGAAATCCTCAATTCGCTCGCCTGTGTGCTGGGCCACAATGACGAGAACGGCAAAGCTAAGCAGCGTCATGAGCAGATACGCGACGAGATAAAAGGTCACAGCGCGTCCATCGAGGCAAGCCACGCCAATCATCAGATAGCCAGCATGCGCAATACTCGAATACCCGAGAAGGCGCTTGAGATTGTTTTGCGGAAGCGCGGCCAGGTTCCCATAAATCAATGTCAGCAGGGCAATCAGAATCAGCATGCGCCACAGATTTGGCAGAATCAGAAATGGCTGCAATACACGCAGAAGCACCACGAATCCGGCGGCCTTGGAGCCGACAGAAAGAAATGCGGTTACAGGCGTGGGTGCGCCCTGGTAAACGTCCGGCACCCAAATTTGAAACGGAACGGCTGCGATCTTGAAGCCGAGACCGACAAATAACAGTAGGACCCCAAAAAGGGCTGCGGTGCGATCGAGTCCAGCATCGCTCAAAGCCAGGCCGATTCGTTGCAAGTTCGTCTGGTTGGTCACGCCAAAAATCCAGGTGATGCCGTAAACGATGAACCCAGTGGACATCGCGCTCAGTATTAAATATTTCACGCCTGCCTCGAGAGTGACCGGGTTGCGACGGGTCAAGCTGACCAGCACGTAAAACGAAATCGTCACCAGCTCGAGGGAGACGAAGATCATGACGAGATCGATGGCGGAGACGAGGTACATGAGTCCCGCGCAGGTGAAAATGGGCAACGTGATAAATTCGCCAAAACCTGCTTGGTTGGTTGCCGCGGGTAGAGATGCCCGTACAACAGGTGCGTAGTCGATCATCATCACCAGTACAAAAATGGTAGTGACCAGCGAAAATCGTTTGAAAAAAATCGCCAGCGGATCAGCGGCATAAAAACTCCAGAATCCCGTCGCTGATCCCGTGGCCGGACCCGGTGCAAGACGGAAAGTCGCAGCCAAAACCGCGAGCAGGCCAATGATGGCGATCAAACCAATAAACCGCTTGTCGATTGTCGGAGCGAACGTCTCAAACATTAAGATCAGCATGCCGAGAACAAGCACTGCGATTTCGACAGCGGGCGGTGGGATCATCGCGAAAGGCTGGCGCCAGGGTTGCTTCGAAACGTCGGCGAAATTAGCCGCACGATGGACTGTGGAAAAAATCCAAACCAAAGAAGCGCAGCGACGAGCAGAGTGATCGGGACACGCAAGCTTTGCTTGAGATCGACGACCTCTTTCCACCGGTCGGGCATCGTCCCCATAAAGGCACTCCTATATGCGCGGAGCATGTAAACGGCGGAGATGACAACGCCCAACAGCGCCAAAACGGTCGCGATTTGAAAGAAATGAAAACGGTTTATATCCCAGCCTTTTTGAAATGATCCAAAGAAGACCATGATTTCCGCGGCGAAGTTCGCGAAGCCCGGCAACCCTATCGCGGCGAATGCGCCGAAACCAAAAGCTACGCCCGCAATTGGCATTGCTTTGCCTAGTCCGCCGAGATCTTCAAATAGGAGTGTCCCGGTCCGCTTTCGCACTTCCCCGGCGATGGCGAAAAGAATCGCGATCGACAAACCGTGCGCAAACATCAAGAGCGCGGCTCCGGTAGTCCCGAGCAGGTTGGCGCTGGCGATGCCGAGGAAAATATAGCCCATATGCATGACGCTGGAATAACCGAGCATCCAGTCGAGGCGGTTTTGCGCGATCGTGACCAGACCGATGTAGATGATATTGCCGAGTAGGAGTACGATGAGGAGGTTCGTCCAGTAATGCGCACCGTCTGGCAGAAGCGGCACTGCGAGTCGCAGCAAACCATACAGACCGAACTTCTTCAGGACTCCGGCATGGAGCATCGCGGCCGGCGCCGGAGCGGAGGCGTATGCTTCCGGGGCCCAGCTGTGAAACGGGACAAGGGAGACAAGAATTCCGAATCCCGCAAGCAGTAGTAAATAAATATGACGCTGCGCTTCCGCCGGAATCTGCGCAGACAGTGTTTTCAATGCTCGCATGTCGAAGGTACGGGAGCCGGCCGGAATACTCTGGTAAAGCATGATCAGGCCGATGAGGAGAATGAAGCTTCCGAGGGCTAGATAGATCGTAATTTTCCACGCGGCGGCAGTACGATTGCCGCTGCCCCAGATGCCGATGAGCAAAAAAGTCGGAATGAGCGCGAGTTCGTGAAAAGCGTAGAAGAAAAACAGATCGAGGGATGCGAAAGCGCCGAGAACTCCGCCTGAAATGAGAAGCAGACAAATATAAAAAGCCCCTTCATGCTGCGTGATTTCGCCAGCGAACCAAACGGCGGCAACTGTCACGATGGCGGCAAGTAGCACCATGAGCAGACTCAAACCGTCGAGCCCGATCGTAAAACTCAAATGCAGATCCGCCACGATGGGCCACGAACTTACGAATTGGAAACCGTCATTCGCTTTGAATTGGCTGAAAGCGGCCAGCGTCAGTAGCAGCGTAAAACTGGATACGTAAAGCGCTGTCTTACGGGCCGGAGTGCCAGCCATGATCAGCAGCGTCCCGATGAAGGGCGATAAAATGATCAGGAGGAGCATCAGTGAAAAATGGTGAAATAGATGAGAGCGACGACGGCCGAACCAAAGAGGAAGGCGTAGGCTTGGAGATTGCCGATCTGGAAGAGCCGCAACAGGGTTCCAAACCCCCAGGTTCCACCGCTCACGCCACGCACTCCGACAACGTCAATGATCCAGCGATCGAAGAATCCGGCGAGGCGCGCGAGCAATCCCTGGGTCGAATCGATCAACCAAGCGTAGAATTCGTCGACGTAAAAGCCGCGCCGGAGTAATTGGACGTTGAAGCGTTCGGCGGTTTGGTTGCGATAGATGGCGACGGCAGCGGTGATTCCCAAAACAATCGCTGCCAGCGCTAGCACCGGCACCAGCATGACAAACTCTTGCTCGTGCGGGATAACGACAAAATTCGCGGCAAAAAACTCGAACCCGGCAACCAAAGAAAGCACAGCCAAAATGATGAGCGGTGCGGTCATCGTAAAAGGCGCTTCATCGCTCGATTTCGCCGCGGGACTGCGCGGCTTGCCCCAAAAAACGACGACAAAGAGGCGTGTCACATAAAAGGCCGTCAACAAGGCGGTGAACAGGGCGAAAACAAATATCGCCCGATTATGATCGTAAGCGCGCGCCAGGATCGCATCTTTGCTGAAGAACCCGCTGAAGGGCGGGACACCGATTAGGGCGAAGGCGCCAACCGCGAAGGTCAGAAATGTGATTGGAAGATTTCGGGCCAGCCCCCCCATCTTCCAGATATTTTGCTCGTGATGTAGTGCGATGATGATGCATCCGGCCCCAAGGAACAGCAGAGCCTTGAAGAAGGCATGCGTGAAAAGATGAAATATGGCGGCTTCATTGGAAGCCAAACCAATCGCCATCACCATGTAACCGAGTTGAGAGAGGGTTGAGTAAGCCAGGATGCGTTTGATGTCGTCCTGCTGAGTCGCGATCAATGCGGACATGACTGCGGTGATGGTTCCTATCCACGCGATGATCATCAGCGCGTCGGGCGACGCCTGGATGATCACCGCCACTCTCACCAGCATATAAACACCAGCCGCGACCATGGTGGCAGCGTGGATTAACGCCGAAACCGGCGTCGGGCCTTCCATCGCGTCAGGCAACCACACATGGAGCGGGAACTGCGCGGACTTGGCAGCTGCACCGCAAAAGATCAACCGCGCAGCTACCGCCAGGT
>JBEEGU010000176.1:0-6654 GCA_041167025.1 Verrucomicrobiota bacterium | reverse complement strand
CGTTATTGATTGGCGCAACTGCAGCGGCAGCACAGGAAAAGGCACCGGAACAAAGATCGATCGTGGAGGCAGCTGACATGCAAAGAGCAACAAAAACCGTGGGTCTCGTCGTCCACGGCGGCGCTGGAACGATTGATCGCGCGAAAATGACCGCGGAACGTGAAGGAGAATACCGATCCGGTCTTGAGCGTTCTCTTAGGGCTGGGTATGAGATTTTGCAGCGCGGCGGATCGAGCCTCGACGCAACGGAGGCCGCCGTTCGCGTTCTGGAAGACGATCCGCATTTCAACGCTGGGAAAGGAGCGGTCTTCAACAGCGCCGGTGTGAACGAACTCGACGCCGCCGTTATGGACGGCAAAACACTGAAAGCCGGTGCGGTCGCGAGCGTAAGGCGAATCAGGAATCCGGTCAGTCTCGCCCGACTGGTCATGGAGAAGTCGCCCCACGTGATGCTGGATTGCGCGGGTGCGGAAAGTTTTGCCAAAGAACGGGGGATCGAGCTGGTTGATCCGAAATATTTCTTTACGCAGGAGCGATGGGATGCGTTACAGCGATTGCAGCAGGCTGGCAAGGAAGCGGGGCACGCTGGAAAAAAATTCATTATCTCGGATGAGGATCGTCACGGCACGGTCGGAGCGGTTGCGCTCGATCAGAGTGGAAACCTCGCCGCGGCGACGTCAACCGGCGGAACAACGAATAAGCGGCCCGGACGCATCGGTGATTCGCCCGTGATTGGAGCTGGGACCTATGCAAATAACGCGACCTGCGCGGTTTCCGGAACCGGGGACGGAGAATATTTCATTCGCGCAGTGGTCGGACACGATATCTCGGCCTTGATGGAATATCGGGCTTTGTCGGTGACCGACGCCTCGCAGGTGGTGTTGAAGAAAGTCGAACAACTCGGCGGGACTGGGGGATTGATCGCGATCGATCGAAATGGTCACATCGCCATGCCTTTCAACACGACCGGAATGTATCGCGGGCATGTTGATCCAGACGGTAAATTTATCGTTGAGATTTACAGATGAGCCTGAATCTGCTTGTGGTAAGCGCTTGCCGCAGCACGACGAACAATTTTTGCCGCTAATGCTTCCCGCCTTTTCCGCCGTGATCCCTGCTTTTAACGAAGCAGCGCGCATTGGAGAAACGCTTCGGTTGACCTTGGATTACCTGGTCGAATTCTCGCCTGAGAGTGAATTGATCGTAGTCAATGACGGGTCGACCGATGAAACCGGGGATGTCGCGCGGCAGGTTTTTGCCAACGCAAAAGTTCAGACACGTTTGCTCGAAAATTTCCCGAATCGTGGCAAGGGCGCAGCCGTGCGCAAAGGTTTACTCGCTGCACAGAAACCGATCGGCCTGTTTTTCGACGCTGATCTTTCCACGCCGCTAGCGGAAACACCAAAGGTCATTTTACCCATCGCTCAGGGCGAGATTGACATCGCGTTTGGTTCGCGCGCGATCGACCGAAGCTTGATTGGCAATCGTCAATCGTGGCGCCGCGAGCAGGGCGGGCGAGTCTTTAACCTGATTGTGCGAATCGCGACGGGGCTTCCGTTTTGGGATACACAATGTGGGTTCAAAGCGTTTCAGCTCGATGTTTGCCGTCCTACTTTGGAAACCGCTCGAATCGATGGATTCGCTTTTGACGTCGAATTGCTTTACCTCGCCCATCGCGCGGGACTGCGATTACGCGAGATCCCGGTGCGGTGGAACCATAGCGAGGGAAGCAAAATCGAATTCGTCCGCGATAGTATTCGTATGCTGTCGGAAATTTTTTCGCTGCGCAAGCACGCCAACACCGGGCAACACAACCCGGCTTTGCCACTCGACCAGGCGCTCTGAACGTTTTTTTCGTCCGGACCGTTCGGAGAACCGTCCCTACGTGGGGTAGCGGATCTTTTGGTTCAAGGAGCGGCGGTCTCTGACCGCCGTAATACCTATTTCGGCGGTTTGGAAACCGCCGCTCCTTGGTCGTGATGGAAAGAAGCGGGGGCCCCGCCTGCTAAAAAAGCATGAACCTCGCTTGTTGCCCTCGGCCCTGCTCTTATTTCTTAACGACCTCTGCGTTCTCGATCATCGCGATACCGCCGCGTTCGGCCAGTTTGCCTTTTAGAGTAATCGTCTTTCCGCAGAAATCGGCCAGCTCATCGTTCATCGGTTTGTGCTCTCCCACCACCAGATATGCCTTGCCGTTGCTGACCACCCCGACCGGCCCCCCGCCTTTCACGCATTTTGATGCGCAACCAGCGTGTTTTTCGCCCATCGCGTTGTGATCGACGTAGCACATCATATCCACAATTTCCCCGGTCACTTCTTTCGTCGCTCCCGCGTCCAGTTTGTCCTTGTCCCCTTCATGTTCGTGAGCAATGGCCAGAGGAGAAATCGCCAAAGCAGTAATGAACGTGGCGGCGACGGCGACTTTAAAAACACCGAGCTGATTCGAGGTTGAATGAAACATGAAACGAATCTCCACTCGTTTGCCGCGCCGTCAATTGCGCTCTAACTCCCGCTACCGGGAGTTTTCGATCAGATCGGCAAATTGGCTGAAAAAGTATGACGCGTCATGAGGACCCGGTGCCGCTTCCGGATGATACTGCACGCTGAAAATTGGTAATTCTTTGTGTCGCATTCCCTCAACGGTCCCATCATTCAAGTTGATGTGGGTAACTTCCACATTTGGTGGCAGCGATTTCGGATCGACCGCGAACCCGTGGTTCTGCGAGGTGATCGCCACCCTGCCCGTTCGGAGATCTTTGACCGGTTGATTTGCGCCGCGATGCCCGAATTTTAGTTTAAACGTCGACCCCCCAAAGGCGAATCCGAGGACCTGATGGCCTAGGCAAATCCCGAAAATAGGTTTTTTGCCCATTATATTCCGCACCGCGGTATGCGTATAGGAAAGGGCGGAGGGATCCCCGGGTCCATTGGATAGAAATACGCCGTCCGGATTCATGGCCAGCACTTGCTCCGCGGTGGTGGACGCCGGGACCACAGTGACCCGAAAGCCTTTTTGGCGAAGCAATCGCAGGATATTTTGTTTGATGCCGTAATCGTAAGCGACAATGTGAAATCGGATTGAGGGAAGCGGCGTTTCACTACTGCCCCCGCTCCCGTTCATGATCGTCCACGGTTTGCTCAATTCGTCATCGGGATCCCATTGATAGACGTCGGGAGTGGAAACTTCGCGCACGTAATCCATTCCGACGACACCTTCGCCGGCGACGGCGAATGCTGTGGCCTCTGCCGGCGATATATCTTCCGTCGTCAAACATGCTTTCATCGCGCCGCGTGTGCGCAGGTGCCGGGTGAGCGCGCGGGTATCGATTCCCTCGATGCCGACAACATTCCATTTTTGCAAATAATCTCCGAGCGACATTTCCGAGCGCCAGTTGCTCGTGATTTCGCTTAGTTCTTCGATGACAAAGCCGCGCACGTGCGGCGATTGACTTTCCTGGTCGAGAGCATTCGTCCCGTAGTTTCCAATCAATGGATAGGTCATGGCGACGATCTGGCCGCGGTAGGATGGATCGGTCATCACCTCCTGATAACCGGTCATCGAGGTATTGAAGCAGATTTCACCGATTCGCCTGCCGGTCGCACCAAACCCTTTGCCCTGGAAAGATCGGCCGTCTTCGAGAGCAATGATGGCGCGCATGCTCGCGGAGCTTCTTTCGTTCTCGGTGAATTTCAAATGGTTGGATTTGTCTTTATACAGAAATGCCCGGATCGATTTCCGATCCGGGCATCCAAAGTTTTACCCCGCCGGTGCCGTTTAGGCGGATATCCCGTTCCCTTTTGGTAACGGGCGGACGACCGTCGCAGCAGCGTCTGACTTCCAATTAAGGCATGTCATCTTCTCCATGCGACCAAGCCTCCTTGGTTAATCAACTATCGGTTCGGAAATGCCACCTGGAATCTCGAACATCGCAGGGTAAATTTTTGAGAATCGTTGATAGAGAGTTGAGAGAAAAGCACTGGTTTCCTGCCCAACCCTCAATAAACGACTCTCGCTCTCAAAGAACTTATTCCCGCACTTCCGCGCCGAGCTCGCTTTGCAATCGCTCACGAATCCGGGCATGTGCTGCGGTTACTTCCTCACTGGTAAGTGTCCGATTTTTATCTCGATATGTCAACGTGTATGCCAGCGACTTTCTTCCAGCACCAATCTGCGATGTCGCTTCGCCGCCAAACAGATCAAATAGTTCGACGTTCTGCAGCAGAGATTCGTCCGCCGCTCGAATGGCTCCAAGAATTTCAGAGTGAGTTAATGTTTCGGGCACGATCATTGCAATATCTCGGCGGACCGCGGGATAGCGATCCATCTCCTGAAATGTTCGGGCCGTTAGGCCCGGCTCAAGTAATAAGTCCAAATTCAGTTCGGCCACGAAAATTGCAGCCGTTGCATCAAGCCTGGCCGCTCGTGTTACCGCGATCTGTCCCGCGAACCCAGCGACATCGTTTCCGGCCAATATTTCCGCTGCCAAAGCCAGGTCACGATGTTGACCGCGCCGAAACGCGAGCGGTGTTTCGCTAACCGATTCGATTGCCCCTTTTAGATCCACGAAATCCAATCGCCGTTTGCTCTTCTGATCCGCCCGCCAGTGCGCCCCAGTCGCGGCCTTTCCATAAACCAAAATTCCAAGCCGACGTTGTTCGGTCGCATCGGGGGGAAGAAAAATCCGACCCAATTCGAAAATGGCTACCCGCTCCGCGCCGCCGCGAATGTTGCGTTCGAGCGCCCCGAGCAATCCCGTAATTAAATCGGGCCGGAGCGCGACATGATCTTCACTGAGCGGATTGCGCAGCTCGACAGCATTTCCAGCAACGATGACGTCATGGCGCGGAATTAATTTTGACGTTCGCACCTCGTATAATCCGCGGCCTGCGAGGGTGAGACGCAGCTCCGTTTCCCGATCATGAGCGTGATCTGCCGGGCTCAAAGAAGTAAACCGGCTGCGGTTCGTCCCCGAAATTTTGTGGACACCAAACGCCCGCACCACCTCCTCGATCAGGTCCACGTCGCGGACTAAATCGCGGCGATAACTTGGAATCTGCCACGTAGCGTGGTCGTCTCGTGTCTCTCTCTCGTTTAATCCAAATCGTTTTAGAATTTGATCAACCGTTCGCGGTGCGACGATTATTCCCAGGAGCTGATTACATCTTTCATAATACAATGAAACGTCCGCCGGGTTTTGCGGCAGTTCGCCCGCAATCGAAATTACTTCCGACGGTTTCCCACTCCCGATTTCTCGCATCAATTCCGCGGCGCGATGGGAAGCTCGCAAAATCATCGCCGGATCAACTCCGCGTTCGAAGCGATAGCTCGCGTCGCTCGGCAGGCTCAAATCGCGAGCCGTTCGCCGAATACCTGCGGGCGCGAAATACGCCGCTTCGAGAAGGATATTCTGTGTTGTCGATGTCACACCGGTCTCTTCGCCGCCCATGACCCCGCCAATTCCAACGACTCGCTCTTCATCGGTGATGACGAGATCGCGCGGCGTCAGCGGATAAGTCTTCCCATCCAGCGCCAAAAATTTCTCACCTTCGCGTGCCAGGCGCACATGGATATCGCCCTTGAGCTTGTCGGCATCGAAAGCATGGGTGGGTTGACCAAGCTCGAGCATGACGAAATTTGAGATGTCGACGATATTATTGATCGACCGAGTCCCGACGCTCTCAATGCGCGTGCGCAACCACTCCGGGCTCGGACCGACTTTGACATTCTCAATTCGCCGCGCGGAATAAAACGGACAAGCCTGCGGCGCTTCTATTGTGATCCCTTCTTTGCTGGCAGGTAGGGACGGTTCTCCGAACCGTCCGGCGTTATCGCGCAGACTGGTTCCCGCCAGTGCTGCGATCTCTCGGGCCAATCCGAAGTGGCTAAGCAAATCACCTCGATTCGGCGTGATTTCGACATCGATAATGGTGTCGTCCGGAAAAAGATCGCGGATCGGTGCGCCAACGTTTGCAGCGGGAGACAAGATGAGAAGACCAGTGGCATCCTCTCCGGTTCCCAGCTCGATCGCGCTGCAAAGCATCCCTTCCGATTCCACACCGCGCAATTTGCTCGCACGAATTTTCAGTCCGTTCGGCAAAACAGCGCCCGGAAGAGCCAGCGGAACTTTATCGCCAACTTTGTAGTTCTTCGCACCGCAGACAATCTGACGTTTGATTCCGCTCCCATCGTTCACTTCGCAAACTGTCAGACGATCGGCATTCGGATGAGGAGATGAAGCGGTGATTTCCGCGACAACCACCTTGTCGATGTTCACACCGCGCGTCGCGATGCCCTCGATCTCGACACCCGCCAGCGTCAGCAGTTCAGCGAGCTCCTCGATTTTCTCGGGGATGTCGACGAACTCGCGGAGCCAGTTAACGGAAAATTTCATCTGTGTTTCAATCTGTCATTCCGAGCGGAGTCGAGGAATCTCTTACTATTGTTCGGAAAACAATGAGAGATGTCTCGACTTCGCTCGACATGACAAAAAAAACTCATTTCGCGAACTGCCTTAGAAATCGGAGATCGTTTTGTGCGAACAGCCGAATATCAGGAATGTCGAACAAGATCATCGCGAGGCGATCCATCCCGAGACCAAAGGCGAAGCCGGTCCATTTCTCCGGATCGTAGGCAGTGTCTTTCCGCGCTTTGTT
>JBEEGU010000175.1:0-10090 GCA_041167025.1 Verrucomicrobiota bacterium | reverse complement strand
CAAAGATGACGGGGTCACGTTTGCGGCGCCGAATCGCAAGATAAACCACCACCCCGATCAGACTGAAGCCACGAAGCGTTTGCAATTCTCGCCAGGCCGCTGCCGACACACCATGACTGACGCTGAGCCTTTGGACGCTGCGATCCATGTGCAGATTAATGGGAAGCAGGATAAGGCCGGTGTATTCGGCAACGGCGCGGGCGACGGTGATCGGTCGCATCGAGAGCGGCGTGGGAGAGCCGAGCTGGGGCGGCGAGTCGTGTTCGGCAGGCAAACGAAGGCTTAGGTAGACGGCCGCGACGAAGAGGGCGACCACTGCGAACTGAATCGCTGCAGTGCGCTTCCGCAGGAGGCCGGCAAGCACGAGCATCAGCAAGGGAAAGATCAATCCTGTTTCCTTGCTGAACGCGGCCAAAAGGAATGCGAAGCCCGCGCCGATCGCGAAAAGCAATGCCCGTCGGGGTTTTTCTTGAAGACCGCGTAAGCCAAGATAGCAGCCAGCAAATCCGAAAATCGCGGCGAGCGGGTCGGCCCGCCCGGAAACGTAGACAACGGCGGCGCTGTGGACGGGATGAATGGCCCAGATCGATGCCGCGATTAGGGCTATCCACCAGCTTTTGCGCGGATCCATTCCGAAAGCGGCCAGGAGTGCTTCGCTAAAAAAGAGCAATGCGACCGCGGCCGCGGCGTGAAGCGCAATATTTGTGAAATGATAAAATCCCGGCCGCACCGTAAACAGTGCATATTCAATCGTGTAAGTCAGACGCTGCAGCGGGCGGTAAAAATCTGATGCAGTGGCGTCAACGAACAAATAGTGATTGAACCCTTCCGGAATGAGTTGCCAGCTTCGGATGAGAGGATCGCGCAGAATGAGTGCGGTATCGTCCCAGACAAACCCGTTTCGCAGGGCTGGGGCATAGGTCGCCATCACTGTTAGTATGAGAAGGAAAATGGCTACAGGCTTTTTCAAGGGACAAATCAAATTGGACAGAATCGCGAGAATGCGCGTCTAAGTGTGGGAATGATAATCGCGACAATTCGACCGAGCATTGTCTTGGGGTTGTGGCTGCTGGTCAGCAATGCCTGTGCCGACGGTGTGCCAGACGAGTGCACCCAACTCGCCGTGGCGGTGGCGCCGAGTTGGAATTCGATGCGCGGCGAAATGCGGCTGTTTGAACGGGGAAACGGTAACAGCGCATGGGCCGCGGTCGGGCGGTCGTTCCCCGTCCTCTTCGGAAAAAGCGGAGTCGCGTGGGGGAGAGGTCTGGCTGGTCAAAATGAAGCTGGCTTGCGAAAAAAAGAGCGCGACGGTCGTGCTCCCGCCGGCGTCTTCCTAATCGGCAAAATTTACACCTACGATCCACAACTTCCCCCAGGGGCAGAGTTCCCGTTTCGCCAGGTCACTTTGGCGGATGCGTGGGTGGATGATGTGGCCAGCCCCGATTATAACCGATTCGTGACCATCAAGGATCCGGCTCATCCCCCGTCGTGGTTTGAAAAACAAAAAATGCGGCATAACGACTTTGCCTATCGGTGGCTGGTTGAGATTCGCCATAATTCCGATCCGCCGGTGCCGGGCGAGGGGAGCGCGATATTTTTTCACATTCGCCGCGGAGTCAGCCGTCCTACGTCCGGATGCACGACGATGGCGGAGGATGATCTGGTTCGCCTGATCCAATGGCTGCGTGGTTCGCGCCATCCCTGTTATGCACTTTTACCGCAGGAAGAGTATGAAACGAGAAAGATTTCGTGGAACCTTCCCGATCCCCAGTTGTTACATTCTCAACAATAATTTTGCATGATGCATTGATTTCGGCCCGCACTGCATTTTATTGCCGCAGATATGCGACGCCCAAATCCTCAGTCAGAAACCAACATCAGGCGCATTGACACAAAAGCCCGTGCGAAAAAACAAACCCACGGGTTTCAGGTCCACTTTATTCGCGGCACACAAGCTGTGACCAAGATGTTCAGTGATACCGTTTACGGCGGGAAAGAAGCTGCTCGCCGTGCCGCCCGAAAATTCAAACGCTCAGCCATGACTGGCTTGGCCAAAGCTGGGCTTTCGAGCTCGAGCTCGAAGAAAGCGAAGCGACGGCGGCCAACGCCAACGCCGAAAAAACGCCGCCGCCGCTAATCGCGGGGCGTCGCGACGGTTGCCTTCCAACATTCGACCAGGCCGGGGGCGAAATCCCCCGGCCTCGCTTTCATCCAGCCGCTCACTACGGCCGGCGGGAAAAACCGGCCGGTTTCGATTTCGGCGCGATTGAGCTTGAAAGGGCCCTCGTGGAAGCCCCGGTATACCTCAATGAATTCCTGCCCGGTCCGGTCCGACGCCGGCAGCTTGGTCAATTTTTCCAACTGCGTTTCGATCCCGAGCTCTTCTCTGAGCTCCCGGTTAGCCGTTTCGTTGTAATCTTCGCCGGCCTCGACATGGCCGGCGGCGCTCGAATCCCAAAGGAGCGGATGTCGATCCTTCGAGCGTGAGCGTTTTTGCAAAAACACCTCTCCTTTCTTGTTGAAAATGAGGATATGAACCGCCCGGTGGCGCAAGTTATCCCCATGCACTTTGGCCCGTGGCGCGTGGTAAAGAATATGGTCGGCCTCGTCGACCACCGGAAACGATTCGCTATCATTCTGGGAGAGGGGGTGGACCGGAAGCGGCCGGACGTGATTTGTCAACGCGATCCATTGCTCGAGCGAGAGCGCTTCCGCACGCACTTTGGGGTCGAATCCCAGGCTATCCGCCGCCGCCGGCCAATCGGGCACGTGGTCGTGGAGCAGGTTTCCCAATTGCTTTCGCCGCTGCGCGAAACCCCGCCGGACCAGAGCGGCGAAAAGCTCATCATCACGTTCCGGAAGTTCGGTCGGATGTCGGGGTGTAATCCGCACAATTGCGGAGTCGACCTCGGGCCGCGGAATAAAGACATTCGCGGGAACTTTTCGCAATGCCTCCACTCGATAATGCAATTGAACGAGCAAGGTCAGCGCTCCGCAATCCTTCGTAGACGGCGCCGCGGAAAGGCGATTGGCCATCTCCTTCTGCAACATCAACACATACAGCGAGATAGGACTTGGATATTCCAGGAATCGCAGCAGCAATTGGCTCGAAGCGTAGTAGGGAAGATTGCCCAGCAATTTCACTTTTTCTTTCGTGAAAAACGTCCGAACATCGGTTTGGAGCGCATCCGCATGCCGCACCTCGAGACGATCGTCTGGCAAATGCCTCCGTAGATACTCCGCCAGGCGCCCGTCCTTTTCGATTGCCAGCACCTGCGAGCCTTTGGCCAGAGCAAAGCCGGTCAAAGCGCCCAGCCCTGGCCCGACCTCGACGACATAGTCCTCTTTTGTGGCATCGATTTGATCGACGATCCACCGACTCAGGTTTCGGTCATGAAGAAAATTTTGCCCGAGACTTTTTACCGGCGAAACACGAATTTCGCGCAGAATAGTGACCGTGTCAGAGACCTTCATGACCGGTAATTTGGGGACACGACGAAAGCTCAGGAGATTGCGGTTTTGTTCACAAAAAGGTGTGAACAAAATGCCCCGGCGATGGGAAAGTTGTTCACAAGTTATTCAACGGCCCAAGCGCAAGCGCCGGCGGGGCTTTTCAGATCCATCTTCCCGCTGCTGTTTCCGGGGTTCGCCCCCCGACAAGGCCGCCCTGGGCGACTTCTTCCGGTTAGCCAGGTAGGTTCGTCGTGCGTCCTTGAGCGAAACACCCTCTAAGAAGTAAGCGATGGCGGAGCGACCAATGGCATATGTGCCGGCGCCGGCCACCATCCCGCAGACGAGATTACCCCAACCCGGGAAGAATTTGAGAATCGCGCGTGTGCCTTCGCGGAGAAGCATACCTGCCCCCACATTCGCCCCCAAGGCGGCGATAAATTCCGTGGCAGCGCGCAAACTCCGTTCGCGCCCGCTCACGTACATAATCCCGGAAACCATCACCAGTTGGAGCGTCGTGAGAATGGGCAAGTCCGCCAGGGGTATCGGTTGCGCGCCAATTGCTGTACATACGGCTGTAGTCGACTTAACCAGAAGCTGCGCGATCTCTTTTTGAGCCTCGCGATCGCCCGAAATCCGCGCAATTTCGATGCGGGCTTCATTCGGCAAATGCCGCGCGATAAGCGAGAACATGGTGTGCGTATCGCGTTCGAATTGTGGCCCCCGAACGGTGAAGACGCGTAACAGGCGCTCTTTATCGTCAAAGTTCGAGTCAAGGAAAGCCTGTAAACGCGACGCGCGCTCGGCCAGGTCCGCTTCGAGGTCACGCTGACGACCGCTGCCGGCCGGCTCCCCCGAGGCCAGAACCACAGCAACAATCGTCGTCCTGCCTCGAGTCTGATCGTTCCACGAGACCACGTTCTGAAGGTCTTCGAGAGAATCCTTTCGGATCTTCCGGCGCTCGGGGTCATCGAAAAAAAACACGACGTCAGCGGGTTCCTTTTGCAGTTTGTTCTCAAATGAATCAACGTTCGAAAATACCATTTCCCGTGCGTCGAAAACTGAGATGGTTCCGCGATCCGGAAGGCTGAATTCGCGCCAGAGATTTTCGGTCGATCCCTCTCGCAATTCCACCGGAGCAATCTCGGGGAAAATCGTCGAAAGAATTCGCGTCAGCGGGATTTTGTTTGGGCCGGTGAACAAGAATCGCGGAGGGCGCTGTTGCAAAAACAGCTCTTTCATCGGAGTCAGCTCGCTCAATATCGGCTTTTGGATGGTGGCAGGAAGTTTTCCGACCAAACCTTCGAGCCGTTCGACCACGTGGAGAAATAAGGAGCGGTTCATCCCAGGGGAACTTTAGATTTACCTTGAAAATTTACCAGTGCCGGTCGCGTGCCAACGACGCAAGGAATTGCCAATCTTGAAATTGGGCTTTCCATCGCAAATCTGAAGGCCTAGACGTAGCTTCTTCATGAGCTTGAACGAAAAAATACTGGCCCAAGCCGCGAACGAAGCGCGCGGATTATGCATGGACGCGGTGAAAGCCTCGCAATCAGGTCACCTTGGCCTTCCTTTGGGCTGCGCTGAAATAGGAGCGGTCCTTTACGGGTATGCCTTAAAACACAACCCGGAGAAGCCGCGCTGGATCGGGCGTGACTACTTTGTTCTATCGGCCGGGCACGGCAGCATGTTCCTCTACGCGTGGCTGAATTTGAGCGGATATGACGTCCCGATGGAGGAAATTAAACGCTTCCGCCAATTGCACAGCAAAACGCCAGGGCATCCCGAATTTTTTGAAACCCCGGGAGTTGAATGTACGACCGGTCCGCTCGGACAAGGTGTCGCCAACGCAGTCGGGATTGCGGTCGCGGCAAAGATGTGCGCCGCGCGATTCAACACCGACGATCACAAAGTTTTCGACCAGCACGTCGTTTGTCTGGCCGGCGACGGTTGTTTACAGGAGGGCGTATCGGCTGAGGCCAGTGCTTTCGCGGCGCATTTTGGATTGGATAATCTCATCCTGATTTACGATTCCAACGCCGTCACCCTCGATGCCATGGCCAAGGCGACGCAGAGCGAGGACACGGCAATGCGTTTCAAAGCCTATGGCTTCGATGTGCAGGAAATCGATGGGAACGACATGCAACAATTTCTCGATGCCTACGAGGTTGCAAAACACCGGGACAACGGCCGGCCGCAATTCATCATCGCTCACACCTTGATCGGTAAAGGAATTCCGGAGGTGGCTGGAACGCACAAGGCACATGGAGAGGCCGGCGCTAAGTACGTCGACGCCGCGCGCAAAGCCCTAGGCCTGCCCGACGAGCCTTACTTCGTTTCAGATGACGTCCGCGCTTATTTCGCCGAACATAAAGAGAAATTGCTCGCCGACTACGATCGTTGGGAGAAATCGTATCAGGCATGGCGAAACAAGAATCCGGAACTGGCAAAATCGCTCGATGATGGGGTCAATCGAAAAGTTCCGGGAGATCTTCTATCGAAAATTCCGAATTTCTCCGCAGACGCCAAGCTGGCCACGCGCAAAGCTGGCAGCGAAGCGCTGCAACCACTCGCTCAGGCGCTGCCGTTTCTGATCAGTGGCAGCGCCGACCTACACGGGTCCACGTTGAACTACATTAATGACGGCGGCGATTTCACCCGGGATAACGCAAAAGGACGCAACATCCATTTTGGTATCCGCGAGCACGGTATGTGCGCGATCATGAACGGAATCTCGTATCACGGAATTTTGCGGGCATCGGGTGCGACATTCCTGGTGTTTGCTGACTATTGCCGTGCCGCAATCAGGTTGGCCGCGCTGTCCAAGCTTCCCAATATTTACATTTTTACCCACGATTCAATTGGGGTCGGAGAAGATGGCCCCACTCACGAACCGGTCGAAACCGTGAGCGGTTTGCGCGTCATCCCACAACTCGACGTGATTCGTCCAGCCGATCCCGAAGAGACAGCCGGTGCGTTTGCTGCCGCCGCACAAAAAATTGATGGCCCGACGCTGTTGGCCCTTACCCGCCAGACCGTGCCGATGCTGAACGAAATCGATGTCCAAACGCGGCGCGAAGGCGTGGCAAGGGGCGGTTACATTGCGAAGAAAGAAACGGCGGGACTCGACCTGATCATCTTGTCATGCGGGAGCGAATTGCAGCACGCTTTGGCCGCAGCCAAACAATTGGGGGCCAGTGTCCGGGTGGTTTCGATGCCTTGCTTCGAGCGCTTTGAGCGTGAGTCGCAAAATTATCGCGATGAAGTATTGCCGAAATCGTGCCGTCGCCGCATCGCGATCGAAGCAGGTGTTCCCGATACCTGGTACAAATATGTGGGACTGGACGGGAAAGTGATTGGCTTGCACCGGTTTGGATTAAGCGCGCCCGGCGCGCAAGTGATGAAGGAATTCGGCATCGACGCCGAACACGTCGTCGAAGCGGCCAAATCCCTTTGACCTGGAGAGACACGCGCCGTCGTATCCCGAATTAATTCGCCGCCCGGATTAAAACGACTCCCCGCTTTCGGCTATATTCCGGGCTCGCGTTTCGAATCGGGTGAATTCGCTCAAAAAAGTAAGAGGAATATCCCCGATGGGTCCATTGCGCTGTTTCGAAATAATTAAGTCGGCGTTTCCAGCTGCCTCTTCTTTCTCTTCGTCCGTGTCCGCATAGTAGGCCTCGCGCACGAGCAATCCGACGAGATCAGCATCTTGTTCGATGCTCCCGGATTCGCGGAGATCACTCAGACGAGGACGCCCCTTGCTATCGCCCGTCCTGTTCTCCGGATTACGATTCAGCTGGGCGACAACGATGATCGGAATATTCAATTCTTTCGCCAATGCCTTCAGGCCCCCGGAAATTTCCGAAATCTCGATCTGCCGGTTGTCCTGTCCGCGACGCGTCGTAGAGCGAAGTAATTGCAAATAATCCACGACGATCAGACGAATGTCGTGCTGGGCTTTCAGCCGCCGCGCCTTGGCGCGTAACTCCAAAATGCTAAGACTGCCCGTATCGTCGATGAACATCTTTGCCTCCGCCAGTTTGGAGGCCGAAGAGGTCAGACTCGAAAATTCGCGTTCTCCTAAAAAGCCGTCGCGCACCTTTTTTAAGTTCACGCGGGCCCGCGAACAAAGAAGGCGTTGCACCAGCTGTTGGCTGCTCATTTCCAGGCTGAAAACCGCGACCGGAAGTTTTTCCTGGATTGCCACATGCTCGGCGATATTCATGGCAAAGGCGGTTTTTCCCATGCTTGGGCGCGCGGCGATGACGACCATTTCCGCGGGATGCAGTCCGCTGGTCATCCGATCAAACTCGACAAACCCGGTGGAAATGCCGGTGATTCCGCCTTTGCGTTCATAGAGTTTCTCGATCGTCTCGATCGCCTCCATTACCTGATCTTTCATTGAGAGCGTCTGGCCCTTGAAGCGGTCTTCGCCGACCGCGAAAATTTTCTGCTCCACTTCGTCGAGGAGATTGTCCACTTCGTCCTGCTCCTCGTAGGCCCTCCGAACGCTCTCCGTCGCGGCGGCAATGATCTGGCGCAGGATGTATTTATCCCGGACGATCTCGAGGTAATAGCCGACGTTTGCCGCTGTCGGCACGAAGGTGAACAGGCTGGTGACGAAGGATGCTCCGCCTACCGCTTCCAGCAAATTTCGATCGCGTAAGATTTGCGTAAAGGTGATCAGGTCGATCGCCTGCGCAGCGTTCCACACATCCACCAGCGCGCTGTAGATCGTCTGATGCGCAGGAACGTAGAAATATTCTTCGTTTATTTTCTCTACGCACTCCGCGATTGCGTCCCGCGGCGAAATCAACATGGAGCCAAGCACGCCTTGCTCGGCCTCGGTACTATGCGGCGGCGTACGGTGAATATCCTGCGAAGAAGTTGTGAGTGACTTCCGTTCGGCGCCGCCCCCATTTTTCTCCGGCCAGCCTCGGCCGGGCCCATTGCCCGATGATTTGCGAGGCTTCTCAGCAGTCCATGAGGACGGTTGAGTGGCCATTTATTGTGTTTCTTTTTTTCGTCTGAAAAAAGAGCGCTGCTTTTTGTCCGGATGTTCTGCGCCCGGTTCCGATTCGCTCTTGGGCTCTTCCGATGATTTCACCTGGAAATTAAATTTGGTCACAACGTCGTGATGAAGCTTGATCAGCACTTCGTGTTCGCCCGTGGTCTTGATTGGATGCTCGAGCACGACCTTGTGCCGATCGATTTCGTTGCCGAGGTCATTTTTCAGGCGCAGGACGATGTCTTGTGCGGTGATCGAGCCGAACGCTTTCCCGCTTTCGCCGGTGGCAAGGGTGAACGTGACCTTCAGCTTGCCGATGCGCCGCGTCAGCTCTTCCGCGTCGTTCAATTCGCGCGCTTCACGCTCCGCGCGTTTCTGTTTCAGTGTATCTAATTGCCGTAGGCTGGCCGGTGTGACCTCGTGAGCTTTACCGTGCGGCAGCAAATAATTGCGCGCGTAACCGCGACGCACTTTGACCTGGTCGGCTTCGGCTCCAAGTCCCGGAACGTTTTCGGTAAGAATGATTTCAGTGGAAGGCATGGGGAAATGTGTGCTCCTCAGGTCGGCGCAAATATCGCGAATCATTTTGCGTCGGCGCGGACTCGCAGTATAGGAGCCCGCTATTACGTGTCAAGCGAACGAGAAATTTTTCGCGACAGTTGGCGAATCGTTCTCCGGAAACTCAAATCATGCCTAATTTCATGCGGCCGGCCTCGCTGATCATGTTCTGATTCCAAGGTGGATCCCAAACCAGTTGCACATCAGCCTCGTCAATCCCATCGATGCTTAGAATCTTGCTTTGAGCATCGTGCGCGATCGCCGGTCCCATGCCGCATCCGGGAGCAGTCAGAGTCATTTTCACTTCTACTTTTGTGCCGCCATCGTCTTTTTTTAATAGCCGGCAATCGTAAACCAGACCGAGATCCACGATATTCACCGGGATTTCCGGGTCATAACATTGTTTCAGTTGTTCCCACACCGCTTTCTCATCCACCGGTCCACCCTCTGATGTTTTCGGTGAAGCTCCGTTAGTTGCCGCCGCCGCGGGTTTTTCCAGACCGAGCGCGTCCAGATCTTTCTCGGCGACGCGTGACAAACCGTGAGGCGTGGCAATGGTATAACTTCCGCCCAATGTCTGGGTAATGACGCCCTTTGTTCCGACGGGAATGGTTATTTTTTCGCCGCTCGGAATCTGGATCGTCTCGGTATCGCGCGTTAAGGTGAATTCAGTGTTTTCGTGCATAGGTTCCCTCGTTACTTGTCAAATATTACCAATCGTACAATCGGCGCGGCGGTTTGTCATCCTGAGCGGAGGGAAGGATCTCATGTTGACGCCTTGAACGTTCGCTGTCCTAAGTGTGGCCATCTAGTTTGAGAGGGGTCCCTCGCTCCGCTCGGGATGACAAGCGCGAGAACAGATTCAGTTGTCGATTACGATTTTCATCTTTGTTTTCTGTGGCGCGGAAAATTGTCCCAATAAAGTCTCGGAGGTTGACTGCGTTTCCGTTGCCTTCGGTTCAGTGCCGGCGAGCGCGTTGCGCAATGCCCCCTCGACCAATTGTGCGCAATGAATTTTGACTGGCGGCAACGGTCCCAACGGCGCGGCCAATTCTTCACCCGACATGCCCC
>JBEEGU010000174.1:0-4395 GCA_041167025.1 Verrucomicrobiota bacterium | reverse complement strand
GCCCTCAGCAAAAAAGAGCGGCCCGTGGACGTGGAGTTGCCCGTCGAAGCTTAAGCCTAAACCTCGAAACTTTCTTAAAAGCGCGCCGGTATTTCCATCGGCGCGTCTTTTTTCCAGGTAGGGACGTTTCTTCGAAACGTCCAGGACGGCTGGGAGAGCCGCCCCTACCTTATTTCGCCGCGCGCAGCTGGACTGAATCGATCCGATCCTGGCCTACGCGAAGATCAGTAATGATGACCAGTTGATCCCCCGGCGTAGTCAACTTGTTGTTCCGGAGAAATTCTTCGGCGGCGTTGATCGTAGCGTTTGGATCATCGGTGAAATCAATGCGGATGGGGCACACGCCCCAGCTGATCGAGAGTTGACGCCGAACGGTCTCACTCGGCGTAAACGCGAAGATGGGAGCGTGTTCTGGTCGAAGATTGGAAACGTTACGCGCCATCGTTCCGTGCCGGGTAAACACAATGATTTTGCCGCGGCCAACGGAATTCGCCAGGGTAACGGCTGACGCCACTGTTTTTTGGCGGATATCCTCGAGAATAGCCGACTTGGCAAAGCCGGCTCCGCCGCTGCGTTCGATGCGCAAAGCGACTCGATGCAAGACCTGGACGCATTCCACTGGATAACGACCGACGCTCGTTTCGCCGCTGAGCATGACCGCGTCAACCTGTTCGAACACGGCGTTGGCCACGTCGGTAATTTCGGCCCGAGTGGGCAACGGATTTGTGATCATCGATTCGAGCATGTGGGTCGCAACTACAACCGGCTTCCCCAGGCGCACGCTCAGCTTGACGATGCGGCGTTGAATAATCGGCAGCTCTTCCATCGGACACTCAATCCCAAGATCACCCCGCGCCACCATCACAGCATCAGCCACCTTGATGATTTCATCGATGGATTGCACAGCCAATTGATCTTCAATCTTCGCGACGATAAGAGCCTGGCTTTTCTTTTGAATAAGAAGGCGACGCAGCTCCTCGATATCGCTTTTTTCACGTACGAAGCTGAGCGCCACAAGATCCACCCCGAGTTCCACTCCGACACCGACATCGGCGATATCTTTTTTTGTCATCGGTGGCAGGTTCACCCGAACTCCAGGGAGATTGATATGCCGCCGAGAGCCCAGCGTTCCAGGCGTCAACACTTTGCACCGAATCCGGTTCTTCTGTTTTTCCAGGACGAGCAGCCGGATCATTCCGTTGTCGACCAGAACGGTATCGCCAACCTGAATATCGTTCACTAAACCGTCATAGTTTACGTCGACGGAATATTTTTCCTCACTTTTGGCACCTCGAACGGTGAATTCAACCACATCACCGGGCTGAAGATGCAATTCCGTTTTCAGATCGCCCGTGCGGATAGCTGGCCCCTGCGTATCCAGCAGGATTCCGACGGTCCGGCCAACTTCGTCCGCGGCCTGTCGGATGCGTGGCACGATGTCGCGTACCCAATCGTGCTCGGCATGACTCATGTTCAATCGGAACACATCCGCACCGTGTTCGATTAGTTGCCGGAGCGTTTCGGTTTTCTCCGTTGCCGGTCCGAGAGTGCAGATGATTTTGGTCTTGCGCACCGAGGCACGATTCCGGTTGTGCGGTCAAAAGCAAGGCGGTTTTGAGCGGCGCCATACCGGAAATTCGGGTCCTCCGCCCCGTTTGGGAGAAGAAAGATGTGACGCCAGCGAAATAGCCTCGGCGGCGCCAATCAATAACCGCTACGTCGTGAGATTTTTAGTATCACGTTACCGAGCGGGCCCCCTCTAACAAAAGCGGCGCGCGTAGCTTGCGCGCCGCCACTTGATCAACCAACGTTCTTGGCCGTTAGGGCCGCTACTTCAGCTTGCCGTCAATTTCCTTCGCCATGTCGAGGTGTTTTTGAATTATCTTCGATGTTTTCTCGGCGAATTTTTTCAGATCGGGATCACTGCCGTTTTTCGCTTCCCCTTGGAATTCGGCCAGGTCTTTTTCATGATCTTTGACCATCATGCTCATGTAACTTTTGTCTGACTTCCATTTAACGTTCGATTTATCGTTTGGAACCGTCACGCCCTTCTTAGCCGCGATTGCTTTGAGTTCGTTATTGGCTTTCGAGTGGTCCGCCACCATCCGATTTCCGAATTTCTTGACGTCCGCGTTCTGAGACTTTTCCGCAGCCACTTTACCCCCATCAACTTCCATCATCCCCCCCTTGGCCGCGTTGTTGATAAAACTCTTGTCGGCGGAGCTAACATTTTTATCAGCACCCTTGGCCTTCGACGACGCTGAATGCTCGTGCGCCGCTTTCGCCGGGGTGACCAGGCAACATAATGCCAGTCCAAGCAACGCGCTGAAAAGACATGACGTTATGGTAAGTTTGTTTTTCATAAATTTTTCGGTGTTAACTCGCCGGAACATCCGGCATCTGAGATTCGAATCATTCGGTTCTTTTGGACGTGGCCAATCCTTCCCATCGGCCGCGGGACTCACGGCGTTTTTTGTTCATAAGAACTTTCCACCCGTTGCGCCACGTCGCGGAAGCCGTAATCGGCCTCGTAAATCTGCTTCATGCATTCGATCGCTTTTTGTTTCTCGCCCATTTTCTCGTAAACTAGTCCAAGATTATAAACGATCTGCTTTTTCATCGCGTCCATCGACAGGATTTCCCTGGCTGCTTCTTCGAATTGTTTCATGGCGAGATCGAGCATGCCGAGCTCGCTATAACATCGCCCCAGCAAATTCATCGCCTTCAAACGTGCGTTCGGATTCTGCCGGGCACGTTGCAACTCTGGTAAAGCGTCGCGAAACTGACCGGCATCGACCAAAAATTCGCCCAGTTCGAAGCGAAGCTGCAGGTCGGTCGGATTGCGCTCGACCCGCTTCCGAGCATCGCTCACGAACAATTCAGCACGTTCTTTTCTGGCCGACTTGAGTTGCTCGGTTCTCTCTTGGTACAGTTCCGTCGCGGGTCCGTGAGCGGCAAGGAATTGTTCGTGCAGAGCAATCTCGTGCTCCGATCTTTTCATTTTTAGATCAGAGACTTTTCGGGCCAGTCCGGTATCTCCCCCGCCGGTCAAATCCACGGCATACTGGTACCAGGAAATTGCCGTCTCGATGTCGCCCTTCTCTTCGTTCAATGCGGCGAGCTTTCTGGCGAGATCGACATTCTGCGGTTCCGCCTGATGCCGCGCAAAAGTTTCCGCGATCTGTTGCTCAAGCGATTCTCCACTCAGCTTTAGGCGGGTCTGTTGCTCGAGCGAAACCGCCATTTCCTTGTCTTTAATCAAATCGCGATAGCTTTCCGCCTGAGTCCAGCCGCCGCTCGTCATCGACGCCCTGGCTGAAGCGTCCTTTCCCCGCCGCACTGCGTCCGCATCCAGCGGGTCAATCGCGCTGATGCGATTATAAATTTCCACTTCGGCCTCGCTCTGCCCGGTTTCGTGATAAAGCCGGCCGAGTTCGTGAAGAATTTTGAGATCGCGCGGATTTTCCTCGAGCAGAGTTTGCAATGCGAAAACGCCAATCTCGGGCCAACCCGCGGCTACGGCTGCTTCCTTTAAGACAAGATTTGCCTGGCGATTGTAGGGCTCGTCTTCCAGCACTTTTTCGATCATTTCCACCGCGCGTCTGGCGTCCTTTTTTATTTCTCGCTGTGCTTTCATCACCGCCAGCGGTGCTGTCGATATGTTGAAGAAACTCTTCTTCGCCGCCCGGTGTTTGGTCACTTCGCTCCGCCGCAACAACTGCCGGCCAGTAAGAAATTCCGGCTCCTGCTTCAGGATGGCCTGCAAGAGCGAAATGGCGTAACCAAAATTGCGAAGTTCGATCGCAGCCACGGCTTTTAGCCAATGTCCGCGCTGACCTTCGCCGAGCTCCTTTTCAGTCTTAACAGCCACTTATTCTTCCTTCGCCGGTCATTATAATTTTCGCAAACCTTTCCGTCAGTGAAAAAGGTAGACGCTATTTTTACGTTGTGGCAACCAAAGCAAGAAAGCCCGAAAAAAAAGCGGCACGTCAACTACGACGTGCCGCCAGTTTAGGTTCCTTTTGTCGGAGCGTTCTTACTTATGGTTTGCGCTTTTCACCATCGCGAGGTGCTCCTTCAGTGTCGGCAGGTTTTTCGCGGCCCAGGCTTTCACTTCCGGATCATCGCCAGACTGAGCCTCCTTTTGGTATGCCTTGATGTCCTGCTCGTGATCCTGTTGCATGCTGGCCAGATATTGCTTGTCGAAGTTGCCTGAATCGAAGTTCCTTGGTTTGACCGTACTGGTCGAAATGGTAAAGCCCTTCTTTTTCGCAAGTGCGATCAATTCCTTCGTTCCCTTCGAATGATCCGCCACCATGCGCATTCCTATCTTTTTGACCGCCGGACTTTGCCCCCGCTTTGCCGCAATGTTCCCATCCTCGACTTCCTGCGCGC
>JBEEGU010000173.1:0-9730 GCA_041167025.1 Verrucomicrobiota bacterium | reverse complement strand
ACCAATAGCCAAATCGCTCTCGCCAATACGATTTGTCCGCAGGTATGAGCCGATCGGCTACGGTCACTGGTTCGTCAGTCTTGGCGAACGTGACGGCATGCACGGTATCGTAGCCGAATGGATAAATGTCGGCATTGTGAAAAACGGCGTCTGCAGATTGTCGGACGTGGGAGAAAAAGTATTGTTTGTATTTTGAAATCGGCATCGTCTCTGCCTGACGCTTTAATTTGGTGTTCTCGGCTAGCCCAAGGGTTGCTTCGGTAATGACTCCAAGCCCGCCATATCCGCCGATAGCGCCATAGAAAATCTGCGCATTGCGCTGCGGACTCGCTTCAATCAAAGAGCCGTCGGCGAGCACTAACTGCAGTGACTTCACAGATTGAATAATTGGGCCGCCGCCGACGTATCGGCCGTGCACATTCACCGATAGCGATCCGCCGACGGTGAAATTCGAGTAGCTTTGCATAATTGCGACCGCCAAATTGTCCTGGTCGATGCGCTCTTGGATGGCGCGCCAGCGGGCGCCCGCCTGGACCGTCACCTCCTTCTGATCAGGCGAAACGGAAAGGATTCGATTGAACTGCCGCATATCGATGTGAAGAGAGCCTTCACTTGCAATCTGCCCTCCCATGCTATGACGTGCGCCCCCGATCGAAATTGAACCGTCGTGCCCTTTTACCGCCGCGATGATCTCTTGTGTCGTAGTGGGTGTGATTACCCCCTCAACCATCACGGGATTTAACTGGCTAACATCGTAAATGACCTTTGGCGCTCCCGAGAATTGCCGCGGCAGGTGAACGACGTCCCAAACGACATAGGCGTATGCGACAATGGCCGCCGCAACGATCACCAAGACCAGTTGAGCCAGCTTCCGGATCGTGCGCGTCTTAAATAGGTTCATCGGTTTTCATCCGGAACGGCTGCCTGCCTGGAACACTGCTCGTTTCTGCAGGAAGGAAGCGCCAGCCTGGCGTTATTCGTGGCACGAGACGACCTCGGCCTCCCAAATCAGAATGGCAGCATGTCGCCATTCGTCCTTTTCACGTCTTCAGAAAAACCGTCTTTAATCATCCGCCAAGACGTCCGCGCCCAAATCAATCCAACTGGGGTTCAATCGGTTAATCAGCGTAATCTTCTTCATCCGCGACCATTTCTTCAACTGCGATTCGCGGGCGATCGCTTCATTCACATCTGAATAGTATTCCTGGTAAATCAGTTTCTTACATTGATAGGCAGCTGGGAAGTTTGCACCAATGCCTTGCCGATGTTCTGACGTTCGCCGGGCTAAAGCATTGGTTAGACCGATGTAGAGCACGGAATGATTGCGATTCGTCATGATGTAAACCCAAAAATCGTAATCACGCGCCATGCCGAAAACTAAGGTAAGAGATGTCTCGACTTCGCTCGACATGACAAAAAGAGAGTTAATGATCCACGCACTATGGCAAGGCCGCCGCCGGCGCTGTTGACTTTCCTGCGGAGGGTTTCCGAATTCTACACTGCCATTTTTCTTGTCATGTCGAGCGAAGCCGAGACATCTCTTACCTTACCGCCCTTCGCAGCTCAGATCTTAGACAAATAATGCGGTAGCATGTCGCGCCAGTAGTTCCAGTCGTGACCGCACCATTTTCGGTCGTCCAGCCAATGATTAATCCCTTTGGCATTCAGGATCTCTGACAGGCGCATCGATTCGTGGCGCGTGTTGTCCCATTCACCCGTTCCCAGGATGATCCCCATGTGACCGTATTTCCAGGGATCGGTTGTGTTCGGCAAATATTCGTAAGGGCTATTGAAGTAAATGTTGTCGTCGTGATAGCCGTCAAAAAACGAACTGATATCAAATGACCCGCTTAAACTGATCAGATGGCTGACGAGATCGGGATGGCGAAAGGCGATGTTGGCGGCGTGATAAGCCCCCAGGCTTGCTCCACTGACCGCAACTCGCTGGCTATCGCATTCGCGTCTGGCCAGATCGAACACATCGCCCACGATCACGTTCTCGTAGGCATTATGCGTGCGCATCCGATCCGCTGGATGAATCGATTTGTTGTAAAAACTTTCGAGATCGATCGCGTCCGGACAATAAACGGTCAGCTGCCCGGCATCGATGAAGGACGCTACGGAGTCAACCAGCCCAAAATCTCTATTCTGGAAATAGCGGCCAAATGAGGTCGGAAACAGAATAAGGGGCAGACCACCGCCGTCGCCGAACGCGATCATTTCAAAGTCGCGGCTCAAATGTGGCGTGTGCCACCGGATATATCGTTCGTTCATAATCGGTCGGTGGAGGAATCTGCCGTCCGACTTATGTCCGGAATGCGTTCTTCACAAGATAATTCGGCCACGTCTCTCCGATGGCGGACGGCTCGGAGAGCCGTCCCTACTAACGCAGAGTGAATGGTGGAAAATTGAGCGGACGTTTCGGAGAATGGAGCCGGCGGGAGCCGCGCGATATAGACGGGCAGCCCGAAAGGGCGAGAGAGCGGGAGCGAACGAGTCAAACGTCCCTTCCTGCAGCCCGTTGCAAGGAGAGGACACTGTGGTTGGACAAAAAGACAATCTTCAACGAACCATTTCGCTTTCATGCCTGATCACACACTTACGGGAAACATTAAAGAGCATCGCGGGTTTCGCTCTCGAATTCTGGGCAACCGGCGTGATGTGCTCGTCTATCTGCCGCGCGGTTATCGCCGCTTTTCCCGGACCCGCTATCCGGTCTTGTATTTGCAGGATGGTCAAAATGTCTTCGACGCCGCGACCGCATTCTCACACGTGGAATGGGCGGTTGACGAAACGGCGCAGCGTCTCATTCGACAAAATTTGATGGAACCTCTCATTGTCGTCGCTATCGCCAATACCGGGGATGAACGGATCCATGAATATGCACCGAGTCGCGGTGTCATTGATGAAGATGCGAAACGGAAGAAGCGGAGTCGCGGCCAGGCCCTCGAGTACGGTCGGTTCCTGATCGAAGAACTGAAGCCTTACATCGACAACAAATATCGCACCAAACGCGAAGCCGAGTTTACCGGGCTGGGCGGCTCGTCTCTCGGTGGGCTCTTAACCCTCAGCCTGGGACTCTGGTTTTCGAATGTATTTACACGCCTGATCGCAATGTCGCCGTCGGTTTGGTGGGACGATCAGGTCATCGTCAAAATGGTGGAAGAATTGGACAACAAGCTTCCGCTCAAGATCTGGCTCGATACTGGAACGCACGAGCCGGGTTGGGAACGTGCGCGAACGTTGCGCGACGCCCTGGTCGAGAAGGGCTGGAAGTTGTTCGACGATTTGCAATACACAGAAGTTGAGGGTGGCGATCACAGTGAAGGCGCCTGGGCGCTAAGGGTGGATCCGGCTCTGCGCTTCTTGTTTCCGCCGCCGCCCGCACCGCTGCGTTGATGTTTGTAGCCGCCGCTGTCCGAGCGGCGCAGCGCGCGTAACATCTTACTATGTCTGCGCCTCGCCTCGCAGCGCGAGGCGACTACAGATCTACCGGACCGGCGGTTCCGGCGGATTTGGCGGCAACGGCTCCGGCCTCGGAGCAGGATTAGGATTAGGATACGGCGGTGCCGGCGAAGGAGTGGGGTCGGGCGGAAGATTCATAAGGATCGAGTGCCTTTCACTCTAAGAATCGTTTTCACTGCAACGGTTTGCCGTAAACGTGGTAAACGCGCGTGTATCCGCCGGCAAATTCCTGGTCCTTCTGATAATTAAAAACCCGCTCGTGCGACAGCCATTTCAACTCCCGGGGCGCCTCCGGGTGATTAGGGTCGTAACAAACATAGCGGTCGATTCCCGAGCTCGCCTCTCCGGGTTTGCGCAAATAGACCAGAACGGAATGGTTAATGTGCAAAATCGGATAATCGGAAAGGTAAGCGACAAACAATTCTCCGCGCGCCAGCGCGGCATTCATCTGTTCGTGCGTTTTCTCCTGATAACGGACGTTGTGATTGTAGAACATGCGGAAATTACCAACGCGCAGGTAAGTCGGCCAACCCAGGCCAATGTTCTGCTGCAGAATTAATCCGCGCTTCTTGCTCAACTCGCGCAGATTGGCATACCCGGGAAAAATGATTCGCTCGTTAGGGGCCAGAGCATCGTGCCAGGGAGAACGGTGGGTGACGTTACGCACGCGACGGGCCAACTCCCTGTCATCCACTGCGGGGCTGTGCGGATCAAACCGGGCAAACTTGTGAAACTGCAACACGGCACGGCTCATCACAAAGCATCGCCGCGTGTATCTATGAGACTTTTCTTTTCCGGCGCCCCGGCGCAGATGCGCCACCCCTTCGTGATATTCGAAAACCGTGGAATTAGCGAATTCCAGAGTGTCGCGCTGGAATTGAAAATCGGAGGCGTGGGCCTTTTGCGCGAAACCAGCCGCGATCAAAAGAACGCAGCCAAACCTGAATTCGAACCCCCGACGATGAGCCCACCTCACACAGTCGAACGTGTCGAATTGCCGCCGGCTTTGCCCTCGGCAAAATTCCCGAGCTGACGGAACTTATTGTAACGCTTCTTCAGGAGCTGCTCGATTGGCTGCTCCACCAATTTGCCGAGGTTCTGACGAAGGGCCGTTCCCAAATTTGCGGCAGTCAGATCGAAGTCCTGGTGAGCCCCACCGGCGGGTTCCGGTACAATTTCGTCAACGACATCAAGCTTTAGCAAATCCTCGGCGGTCAATTTCAAAGCTTCCGCCGCTTCGGGCGCGTGCCGGCGATCGCGCCATAAAATGGCCGAACAAGCTTCCGGGCTGATGACGGAGTAATATGCGTTCTCCAAAATCAGTACGCGATCGGCCACGCCGATACCGAGAGCGCCACCGGAACCGCCTTCGCCAATGACCGCTGCGATCACCGGGACGCGCAATTGCATCATCTCACGCAGATTCACGGCGATCGCTTCGGCAATATGGCGCTCTTCGGACCCGATCCCAGGAAAGGCGCCCGGGGTGTCGATTAATGAGATCACCGGCATACCGAACTTTTCTCCCAGCCTCATCAGCCGGAGCGCCTTGCGATAGCCTTCCGGATGGGCGCATCCGAAATTTCGCATCACATTCTCTTTCGTATTGCGACCTTTTTGGTGGGTAATGACGACGCATCGCTGCGAGCCGAGCATGGCCAGGCCGCTCGGCATCGCTTTGTCCTCTGCGAATAGCCGGTCTCCGTGCAATTCGATCCAACCCGTAAAACAACGGTCGACGTAGTCCAAAGCAAACGGCCGCTGCGCGTGGCGGGCAATCTGCACCCGCTGCCACGCCGTCAGGTTTTCGTAAATTGCCCTTCGCGTGGCGTCGATTTTCGCTTCCATCGCTTCGACCTCCGAGTTCACATCCACGTCGTGCATGTGGGAGTGCTCCCGAATCTCCTGGAGACGGCGTTGCAGTTCCAGGATTGGTTTTTCAAAATCGAGCGGTTGCAAAGCCATAAGCAAGCGCGGAACTAAATCTTTGAAACGTCCAAGCTGGCGACACCAATGATGGCACCAGAATCACCGCTTTTCACGCTTAAACCTTTCGACTTTTCAGGTATCATTACTCGATAATGGTGACAGCGGTCCGATTGTTTACAAGGCCGCTAAGTTCCTCAAGGTCGGACGCAGCCAGGCCCAGCCCTGACGCGGGCGGCGGCTGGTCGACATTCGGGTGCGCTCCATCCGACAGGGAATAAAGAATATAGCCCGGCGCGGCCAAACGAATGGAGCGGGTGCTGCCGATGAATTCCTTCGTTCCGAAGCCGACGCGTTTTCCACCCCGCCAAGCCATGGTTTCCGCCACCTTGGTCGTCATTTTCGGCGGTTGCTTGGGAGGAAGCTTTTCCTCCGACACATGATATTGCTTAAAAAAGGTCCCGTGATCGAGCAGGACGACCAGCTTTGCCTTGCGCTGAATGACGAGAGAAAACTCCGGATGCGAAATGAGCAAACGCTCCCCGATATGCAGCATCGTGGTGTTGAGATTGTTCATCCGCATGATGAGCTCCGGCGTCGATTTCAATTTGTGTGCAATTTTCGCGAGAACATCGCCCGGCCTGACGATGTACTCCTGCTTCTCCGGCGAGGGTGTTCGTGACAAGAGGATGTCCACATTCACCTCGCCGAGCAGGTCCTTCGCTTCTTCGACGTGCAAACCGTTTGGATATCTCTGGATGAAAGCGGTCAACGCAGCGCGCGCTTCGATTTGTTTTCCTTCCTGCCGAAGCTTGGCCGCGGCCTGAAACTCGGGAAGGCTGATATCGGGTGTGGGCTCGGGTGCAACTTCGCCCCTCTGCTCCTTTTGGACCTCTCTCTGTTGCTTAAACAGCAGGTCGTAGCCAAACCAAGCCGCACCGCCAAAAATGATGACGGCCAGAAGCAAGACGAAAAGCCATTTCATGGGAACGAGAGGGAATTCAATTCATCGAGGACTGCATGTCGCGTTGCGGGCCGCGCCTTGCGGCAAACGAGAATTGCGACCGCCTCTCAGCTCGTTTTCTCCGGCTCCGTCCCGGGAAAAAAACGATGCCAAAAGCGGCCGAGAATCCGTTCCTCTTCATTCGTCCAAGTGAAATGACAATCCTCGCAATAAAACTCTTTCGGGAAGATCCTTAAGGTAAAGAGAACACTTGCGATCGCCGGAGTGAGAAATTTACGGGTTAATTGAGGATATTGGATACGCGGGGAACCGCATTGCGGGCAACGCACGATGGTCGACGCGATATCGGGATCACTCGCTTCCCATTCCACCATCATCTGTTGGGCGCGCTCGAAATCATTATCGTCCACCTGAACCTTTACGTTGGCTTGCGGTTTCGACATGAAAGCCACCTGTTGTAAATGTCCTTCATTATAGATGTCGGCTTTTACGCCTGCTTGCTGGAAGCGCTCTTTCAAACGTTTCGCTTTTCCGGCTTCGTTGAAGGTCGCGATCGTCACCATAACTTGATTGGTTCACGCCAGGGATGGCGCCTCTCCAGATCAAACATCATCTCGTGGCCTAGCGCAAGGTTGGGCGCACGTGGGATGCGTCAAGTTCCGCGGTCACGCAACCGGGTGGGCGCGTTTATCGGGGAATAGGGTCAGCGGGGGGAAACCAGTGATAGAGCATGAGATAGACGAGCACGCCGGTAACTGAAACGTAGAGCCAGATTGGCATCGTCCACCGACCAATCCGACGATGCCGGTCCCACCGGCGCTGAAGCGCTGGTATAAGACTGAGAATCACCAGTGGAAGCGTGGCGAAGGCTAGTAGGATGTGCGAGATCAACATCGGGAAATAAATCGCGGCCACGACACCGCCTGCGCTGAAATGCGTCGATTTTTCACCGACATGCGCATGGTAAACAAGATATCCGGTTAGAAAAAACGCCGAGGAGATCACCGCCGGGATCATGCAGGCGACATGGCGCCGCCAAAATCCCCGCCGTATCCAATACCATCCCGCCGAAATGAAAATCGTGCTGGTCAGATTAAGGGAGGCGTTGATTGCCGGTAGATCGGAAATAGTAAACACGTTGAAGTGACGCAACGTTAAGGCGTTATTGTTTATCGGTGCAACGATTCAACCAATCAACTCCATAAGGGATGCCGCCCGTTCTCGAACCCTCGGCCGTAGCCACAAGTCGCGCTCCGGATCGAAGACCGATTTTTTTTCGTCGTCTCCTCGTCAGTATCCTGCGGTTCGTGGTGATCGTCGCTTTTTCTGCTCTGATCGGCGGCGGATGGTACCTGGCCAAGAAAGGTTTTGGCCGCGAATGGCGCCGCCGTGTCGTGGAAGAGCTGCACAAACGCGGGGTGGAAGCTTCCATCCGGCGGCTGACACTCGATCCTTTCCGCGGGCTGGTCGCCCAGGATGTGCGGATTTTTGACTACAAGAATCGCGAAAACACCCTGGCACTCATCAGCGAAATCTCGCTCGACATCAATTATGCCGCCCTACTCCATCACCAGCCATTCATTAACGCGATCGACGTGCGGAATGCGCAAATCTCTTTACCATTCAACCGTGGCGAAAAACCGGCGCATAATGCGCAGCTCAAGAATTTCCGGGCCCATGTTTATTTTCCTCCGGAGCAAATTTACGTCAGTCAAGCTGAGGGAAATTTCTGCGGGATCCGGGTTTCGCTTACCGGGCAACTGATCAAGCGAGAGGATTACCGTCCTTCGCCAGCGTTAACGGAGGAAGAATGGCAGCGACGTTTGGCGATTTTGCGGCGGGTCGTCAGCGAATTGCAAAAGTTCAACTTCCCGGCCGGCGCTCCAACGCTCCAGGTGAAGTTTAACGGCGACCTCGCCCAGATGGAGGACGCCCGATTCGAGGCCACCCTTCGCGGCGAACGGCTCATCCGCGACAAGTACGACATGCACGATCTGCTCGTCACGGCGGAATGGGGTGAGCAGACCCTCAATCTGACTCACTGCGAATGGAAAGATTTAGGCGGGACATTTTCAGGGCGAGGAACCTGGAGCCGGCAAAACAATCGGGCCACTTTTCAGGCGCGAAGCAACATAGAAGCAAAATCGTTTCTCGAAGCTTACGACCTGGGCGACGCCTTGAACGAGGTCACCTTCGAAGCACCGCCTGTTATTGAAATCTCGGGCGACGCGGATTTTAACAGCGCTAGGCCGGGCTTGAAAGTGATCGGCCACGCCACGGCTCCAAGTTTCAGTTATCACAAAATTCCGCTCCGCGACCTGGCGGTGGATTTTTCATGGGATGGCGAGCGGATCTTGTTGCGCGATCTGCATATGCGGCAGCAGACGGGCGAGCTGACGGCTGATCTTTTCGATGGCCCTAATGATTTCCGGTTAAATATCCGCAGCACCATCAATCCCGCGGCGGTGAATCCTCTGCTCTCGCGCGAGTCGCAGAAGTTTTTGAGCGAATGGGATTGGCAACGATCGCCCTCGATTGAACTGACTATCCGCGGTCGCGGTCGCGATCCGACTACGTGGGAAGGCCAGGGAACTATCGCGCTCGATCGTACGCGCTTTCGCGGGATCTGGATGAACAGCGGTACCGCGAAAGTCCGCTTCGGCGATGGCGCTGTGACCTACGACAATATCCGCGTAACGCGCAACGAAGGTATCGCGACCGGTGCGTTTACCTACGACTTCAAGAATCACGAAGTCCGCATCTCCGATATCAAAAGCGATTTGCAGCCGGCGGAGATTATTGCCTGGATCGACCCGACCCTCTCCAAAACGGTTGCGCCGTACAAATTTCGGCATTCGCCCAACATTCATGCCGATGGCGTTTACCAATTTCACGGCGGTAAAAAAACGCGCCTGGAACTGACCGTCGACGGCCCCGGGGGAATGGATTACACATTTCTCGGCAAAACGCTGCCATTCGATCGCGTCTCCGGAAAACTAAAGTTTACAAACGATCGGCTGGAAATTGGCGATCTTCGGGCCGGCTTGTTTTCCGGAACGGTGCGAGGCTCAGCCGATATTTCGCTGGCGCGCGGAGATCCGCATTATCGAGCAAACCTCGCAGTGAAGGCGATCGACTTTCCCAAGTTGACCGATCTTTATTACCAATACAAAACCGCGCAGGGTCAGCTGAACGGGGAATACGAGTTCAAAGGTCTCGGGGCCGATGCGAGGCTGATGCAGGGCAATGGTAAAGTAGAAGTGACTAACGGCAACGTTTTCGCGATTCCAGTTTTCGGACCGCTTTCCGATATTCTGAACGCGATTGTCCCGGGAAGCGGCTACAGCGTAGCGCGCAAGGCGGACGCGACTTTTG
>JBEEGU010000172.1:0-7687 GCA_041167025.1 Verrucomicrobiota bacterium | reverse complement strand
TTTTAAGCTCCAAATTCCAACATCCAAGCTCCAGAGAAATTCCAAACATCAAATTCCAAAGAACACGCGCGCAACCCAGTTTGGGATTTTGGAGCTTGGAATTTGGAATTTCTGCCCGCTCCACCTGGCAAAGTCAACTTTGCTTCGGCTTCAGCAGCGGAAACAGAATCACATCGCGAATTGATTCGGCACCGGTCAATAACATCGACAACCGATCGATACCCAAACCGAAGCCGCCAGCTGGCGGCATTCCATGTTCGAGCGCGAGGAGAAAATCCTCATCAATCTTTTGCGTTTCTTCACCAGCCTGCTCGAGCAAACGACGGCGTTGCAAATCCGGATCGTTCAATTCGGTATAACCCGGCGACATTTCCACTCCGTTGATGATCAGTTCATAGACATCCACGAGCGAATCATCCTCCAGATTTTGTTTCGCCAACGGCACTAACTCCTTTGGGCAATGCGTCACGAAAAGCGGATCGAACGTTTTTTCTTCCACTAACTTTTCGAACACGTGCTGTGTCACTTCGAAATCAGCCAGTTGGGGCGAGATGTCCACTTTCAATTGTTGCGTCGCGCGTTCGCGTCGTTGTGCACTCGACAAGTCGAACCAGTCATTCCCCGCGACTTCGCGAATCAGATCGCGGTAGCGCGCCCGGCGCCACGGCCGCTGCAAATTAATCGTCCGAACAACATTACCTTCCGCGTCTTTGTGCTCGATCTGGAGGGGCGCGGTCGCCGTGGCGACTCGTGCCCCACTTTCCGGCGCCGATGGCGCGGCGGCCTCCGGGCCTGCGGCATCGACTTCCAAAACCTTTTCCGCTGCATGACAAATAAGTTCTTCGACCAGGTTGGCCATCTTTTCGAAATCAGCGTAAGCCCAGTATACTTCCAGCATGGTGAACTCGGGATTATGCCGCCGTGAAATCCCTTCATTGCGAAAATTCCGATTGAGTTCGAAGACCTTGTTGAATCCGGCCACGAGCAGCCGTTTCAAATAGAGCTCGGGAGCAATGCGCAGATAGAGATCGAGGCCGAGAGCCTTGTGACGGGTCTGGAAGGGCTCGGCGGCAGCTCCGCCCGCAACAGCCTGCAACATCGGCGTTTCAACTTCGAGAAATCCGCGATCCTCCAGAAACCGGCGCATTGCACGCACCATTACGATCCGTTTCTCAAAAACGTTTCGGGATTGTTCGTTCGTGATGAGATCGAGATAACGCTGCCGATAACGCGTTTCCACATCTTGCAATCCATGCCATTTCTCCGGAAGCGGTCGCAACGCTTTCGCCAGGACTTCGAACTTCTGCACCCTCAGCGTCGGCTCTCCCGTCTTGGTTAGAAAACAGGTGCCTTCGATCCCAATATGGTCGCCGAGATCGAGCAGGCCAAATATTTCCATCGCTTCCCCGCCAATCTCTTTGCCTTGGAAATAAGCCTGAATTCGGCCAGTGGCATCGCGCAAATCAACGAAATGACTTTTGCCCATGTCACGATGCGCAGTGATGCGCCCGGCGACGCGAAATGTTTCGCCTTCTTTAAATTTGTCTCGAACTTCCGCGACGGATCCCGCCGTCTCAAAAGCAGCGCCGAACCCATCGATTTTCCTCGCGCGCAGTGTCTCCAGCTTTGTCCGCCGCTGCGCGATCAGGTCATTCTCTTCCTCCATTTTGGGAGGACTCTAAACAGAATTGGCGCAATGAACAGATGGAAGGTTGCGCGTTTCGCGTGGCGCCGCCGATGCCTCGTTTGGTGATCAAAGCAAACGCGCAGCCGGAGACGGCTGCCACCATAGAATCTTCCGTCAGAAGCAGGTCTTCCCGAGTTCTACATTCCTCGCCAGGCGGGATTAACGCTTACAATCCCAATATTCATTTGCAAAGCGAACGACAGGCGTGAGATAGTTTATTTCCTTGCCAGCACCGATTTTCGCGGTCGCCGGCAAGCCACATGGGTGTCGATTTACCTGAAACCACATCAAAACGGGAAGGACCGCTGGTTACGCAGTTCTCCGTGTTTCTCCCCAACAAGGTCGGGGCGATGCTGGATATTGTGAAAATGATCAATGCGAACGAAACACACGTCGTGGCGTTGAGCGTTTCCGAGTCGACCGATTCCGCGATTGCGCGGATTGTGGTGAGCGATCCCGATCGGGTCCAGGATCTGTTTCAGCAACACAACGTCGGGTTTGGCAAATGCGAAGTGGTCGTGGTGGAATTGCGCGAGGTGGCTACACAACTGGTCAAGCTTCTAGCGGCGCTTTTTATGGCAGAAGTGAATGTTCATTTCACTTATCCGTTGCTAACGCGGCCGCGAGGTCTCGCCGCCCTGGCCTTGCATGTGGATGATAATGAATGCGCTTCCTCCGTCCTGCGAGGCGCCGGATTCAAAATTTTGAGCCAAAGCGATATTTCACGCTAAATTGCGAGGGGTTTCCAATGGTTGACAGGTCCAGAGCGTTCTTTACAGAAACAGCATCGATGCGGTCGCTGACCTTTCCATCTTCGTCACAGGTTGATTGGAGTTTCCGAATGGGGCTTGGTTTGGTCGCCCTTTTCGCTGCAGTCGAGATTTTCGGCGTTAGCTATCACTACTTGGGGCGTATTCGGACGAGCCACGCAACGGCTCAGCCGGCGGTCGCGGTAACCGCGCCGACACCGGCCCCACCGATGCCGACGGCGGCTCCTAGTGTTGCGTCAGCCCCGGTCGTCGCACCCACTGCGTCGGTTCCGGCGGCGACCTCGACATCAACGGCGTCCGTGGCAGACCGTTTGCTGAAGGAGGCGACGGCGCTGCGCGAACGGGGAGATACGACGAACGCGCTGGCGCGCTTGCAAGAGGCGGCTCAGAAAGACCCAAAGAACGCACAGGTGCTGGCAGAGATGGCAACCATTTACGAATCGATACAGCTTTACGACAGGTCAAACGAGACCTGGCGCAAAATCGAGGAGATCGGTCCATCGGCCGGGTCCGTATATGATCTGGCCGAGACCAAGCTGAAAGTGGGTGCGGCTGCGCCGGCCATAGTTAGCGCAGCGCCGGCGGTTTCGCCGCCCGCGGCCCCGGCAACATCACCCGGCACGGAAGCGGCAACGGCAGCGGCCGCCCGCACCGGAGCAGAAGGGATCGCCGAAGGCGCCGTTTTCGGCATTAGCGATGTTTCCGTAAGTGAGACGCCGGATAATGATGCCGAGACAAATCTGCTTCTTCGAATTTCGATCAAGGCGAGGCCAACCACGGTGATTGACCACACCAAGGTCACGATCCGGGTTTATTTTTACGATACGATGGGCGACAATCCGCAGCCGGTTTTGACCGACGCACAGACCAATCACGAATGGCTGACGCCGAATCATGACTGGATCAGCGCAAATCCTGAAGTCCTGGCCGTGACCTATTTTCGGCCTAAAAATCAGGCTGTGTCGTCCGACGCGGCGTTGTCGGCGGCGGCCGCGGCGGTGGTCCCGGGAAAAAAACCGCGGACCGCGACGATCAAACACGATGCGGGAACGGCAGGCTCAGGCGATCGCCATTATCTCGGCTACATTGTGCGGGTTTACTATAACGACAAACTGCAGGCCCAGCGGGCCCAGCCAACCAAACTGCTAGCTCTGTTTCCTTCCCCCGCTCCCTCACCCTAATGCAATTGCTCATTGCGCATCGCGACGCAGAGATTGGTGAGCAACTGGTGCAGATGGTAACGGACTACACCAGTCACGATTGTGAGCTGGTCGACGGCGCGGCAGGGGCTCTGGAATGGGGACGTCGCCACGCCCGTTGCACGCTGCTCATCACGCAACTGGAAGCCGCCGGATTGGATGGCCTGGGACTGGGTGGATCGTTAAGTGAAATTTTTCCGGGATTGCAAACGCTTTTCCTTCCACCTTATCCCGCGACCGAACAACGCCTCGAAGTAGCCGATACAAAAGTTTTTCCCGAACCGATCGACGGCGAGGCTCTCCTCGCAGCTATCGGGCGGGCGGAGGCGGCAAACGAAGGCGCGCCGGATCTTTTTCATGTCGCCGATGTTTTGCAGATGTGTTGTTTGAGCCGACGAAGCGGCGCTTTGCAGATGGTGAAAGAGAAAAAAAGCGGGATTATTTTTCTGCACCACGGAGCCATTGTTCATGCTGAGACGACTGCTGCCCGCGGGCGCGACGCTTTCTTTGAAATTGCGTCCTGGGAATACGTTGAATTTGCTTACGACCGGACGGTTCGACCGCCGGTGGAGACGGTCACGAATACCTGGGATGAAATTCTGGTTGAATCGGTCGAGCGGCGCAAAGAGGAAAAAGCGCAACGGGAAGAACGGCGCCGCGCTTGAATGGAAGTGTCGGCGAACCCGAGCCGGATATGAGAACGATTGGTCAACGCCGCGTACCGTTAAACTGGATAGTGCTGTTCGGCGCGTTGGTCGGCCTGACATCCCCCGCGCGGGGGCAGATCCAACTCGACTTGAAATTTCAAAGGTTGCAATACATCGCTTACGAGCCGGTTATCGCCACGGTTGCGATCACGAACCTGGCCGGTCGAGATATTGATTTGCGAGACACCGGCGGCCAGGCCTGGTTTGGTTTTGAAATCAGCGGCTCGGAAGGACAACCTATCGCGGCGGTCACCACAAAGCTGTCCCAGCCGCCGCTGAAAATCGAAGCGGGCAAGCGAGTCACGCAGAAAATCAACCTCGCTCCGCTTTACGCCGTGCACGAGTTCGGCGCGTATCACGTTCGAGCTTACATTTATTTTGGCGACCTGAGCAGGTTCTTCTATTCGCCAAAAAAAGTTTTCGAGGTCACCACGGCGCGGCCCATTTGGCAAAAGACCGTGGGCGTTCCCGGCGGAACTTCGGCTTCGGGCGACGTGCGGACATACTCCCTGCTGACGAACCGATTTCCGAATCATACCGCGCTCTATGTCCGGGTGGAAGACAAGGATAGCGGGGTCGTTTATAGCACGCATTCGTTAGGCCGAATCATCGCCATGGATGAGCCGCAGGTTCAGCTCGACCGCGAGAATCTGCTGCATGTCTTACATTGCGGAGCACCCCGCAGCTGGACCTACTCCCGGGTCGGACTCAATGGCGAAGTGCTGGCACATTCCTCCTTTCTCGAGACCAAGACACGTCCACGTCTTGTTCACTCCGAAGATGGCGCTGTCACTGTGCGGGGCGGAATGGCTGAGGCCCCCGCTGCCACCCAGCAAGCGAGCCAGGAGGCAGCGCCGAAATTGTCGGATCGCCCCGGAGAAGTGCCAAAGGAATGATGCACTCCACTTTTTCACGCTTCTTTTTTCTTCTCTTCAGCCTCTTGCTCGCGGGCTCGGCGTTAGCGGTGACTCCGTTAACCGATGAGGAGGCGGGCGATAACAGGGACGCACGTTCGACCCGCCCTCCGAGGTCGCGCGCGCCACAAAATCGATCATCCACCGTGGTGGTGATTGACCCGGGGCATGGCGGTTTCGATCGTGGAGGTATTCCACGCCAGGCTGTGCCGGAAAAAGCCATGACACTCGATGTGTCTCTCCGTCTACGATCCGTTCTGGAAAAAAGCGGCTACCGCGTGGTCATGACCAGAGACCGGGACGTCTTTGTATCGTTGCCTGGCCGGGTGGCCATTGCCAATTCCTATAACAACGCAATTTTTGTTTGCGTTCACTTCAACTCGGCCACGCGTGTGGGCGCCAATGGAATCGAGACCTACTTCTATAGCCGGGAAAGCCTTCCGCTGGCCTCCGCGATTCATTACAATGTCGCGGCCGGAGCTCCGTCGCCGAATCGCGGCGTTCGGCGCCGTGGTTATTACGTTCTGCGAAAGACCCGCATTCCAGCTGTCCTGGTCGAATGTGGATTTCTAACCAATCCGACGGAAGCGCGTTATGTGCAGGACAGCCGGTATCGGCAGAAACTCGCCGAAGAGATTGGCCGCGGTATCGGCGCGCGTTCGAGCGTAACGACCAGTTCAACGCGACTTACCGATGACGGAAGGGTGCCGCTACAACCATTTATTGACCAGACCCGAGCGCGCGATCGCGAGTCCTCGCGTTCTTCGCACAAAAGTTCGAAAAAGAAATCGAAGAGTAAGAGTAAACGATCGACCTCCTCCGATTCGGACGAGCCCAGCCCTCCAACAAAGAAGAGAAAGAAGAAACCAGCCGACGCTAGCGATAGCGAAAATGCGCGCCCGAAGAAGAAGTCCAGTTCAGAACAAACGGAGAATTAATTGGACTCACCCATAGTCAGTTCCGCGCAAATGCGGGGCGCGGAAGAAGCGGCCTTCGCCCGCGGGGTGAAAGTCGAGGCGCTGATGGATCAGGCCGGAGCGGGCGTTGCGCGGGCAGTGCATCAATTTTTTTCGAAGGCTGGTAGTTGCGCGGTTTACGTTGGGAAAGGCAACAATGGCGGCGATGCCCTGGTGGCCGCGCAGCACTTGCAGGGGGCGGGCTGGAAAATCGATTTGCACCTGGCATTTCCAGAAAAGGATTGCAGTGAGTTAACGCAAAAAAAATTGCGCTCCCTGCGCTCAATGGAAAATGGGATGCGAGAAACCGCCGCAACGCTCAGGGCGCACGCGCCCAGCATCATTCTCGATGGGTTACTCGGGCTCGGCTCAAAACCTGTACTGCGCGAGCCAATCCGAAGTGCCGCTCGCGAAATCAATCGACGCCGCGCGAAAGAGAACGCGTTTGTTTTCGCGGTGGATCTACCAACCGGCCTGGACGGGGATTCCGCCGAAATCGATTCGGAAGATTGCGTCATGGCCGATTTCACCATCGCCATTGGCTACGCCAAACATGGTTTGGTAGTCGATTCCGCAGCGGATTTTGTCGGCCGGATTGAGGTCGTTCCGCTTCCCGAGCTGCGTTTGGAGGAACTGAAACCAAACGAATTGCTCGCGACGCCTCACTCACTCGGCGCGATCTTACCTCGGCGCTCGTTCAACGCCTACAAAAACCAATTCGGCCGCATCGGCGTCGTCGCGGGGTCCGAGGGATTTATCGGAGCGGCACTCTTGGCTACGGAAGGCGCTCTCCGAGCTGGCGCAGGGTTAGTCGAATTATTTGTCCCAAAGGAAATTTACTCCATCGTCGCCGCCGCCAGCCCGGCCGAAGCAATGGTAAAACCGATCCACTCTTATCGTGACCTTTTGAAAGAGAAGGTGGACGTGTGGGCGGTGGGGCCCGGTCTCGGAACGGCGCCGGTGGAGGAACTCTTGCCGTTTATCGAGCAGGCGCAGCAACCAATGATATTGGATGCTGATGGCCTCAACATGCTCTCCGGAAAGATTGATACTTTGAAACATCTTCATGGCCGACGTCTTCTCACGCCGCATCCTGGTGAAATGAAGCGATTGTTCGATCCTGGAAAACTGTCGCGCGCTCGAACAGCTCAGAGTTTTTGCGACCAATTTCCGGTTACGCTTCTACTCAAGGGCAGTCGCACAGTGGTGTGCGAGCGCGATCGTCCGTTGACCTATAACTCCACCGGAAATCCAGGCATGGCGGTCGGTGGAATGGGCGACGTCTTAACCGGAGTTTGTGCCGCCCTGGCCGGACGGAAATTACCGCTGTATGATGTCGCACGCATCGGCGCATGGGTTTGCGGCCGGGCTGCGGAAATAGCCATATACGACGCGGGGGCAAGTGAGGAATCACTTCTGCCTCGCGACCTTCTTGCTCGTCTGGGGCAGGCTTT
>JBEEGU010000171.1:0-3759 GCA_041167025.1 Verrucomicrobiota bacterium | reverse complement strand
TTCTCCACCACCTGCTTGAGGCCGGGTCCGAATTCGTGGCGCACTTTTCCGTCGACGATATAAAGGATCACTTCGAAACCGACATGAATGTGGGCGTAGGCGACGCCGCCGGGCGGGATCGTAGCGATATTGGCTGATAATTTCGTCGTGCCTACGTTTTTGGCCGACATGCCCTGCTTATAGTGAATGCCGTTCCAATCTCTTCGCGCGCCGCCACCCCGAATAGTCAATATCCCATCATGATCTTCCACAGCGCTGAGTTGGATGTTGTCTTTGTTCTCATTCATAACCAGTGATCTTAAATCTTCGCGCGGCTTGACTGATTACGGTTTCCGCATGATCGCCCGCACTCCGGCAAGTAATCGCTCCACTTCTTCTGGTGTGGTGTAACACGCGCATCCGGCGCGGACCAATCCGTGCGCAGCTTGTCCTAATCGCTCGACTACCGTCATGGCGTAGAAGTCGCCGTGTGAAACGAACACTCCGCGTTCCGCCAGATTCTTGGCGACGTCTATTGATGGAACGTTATCGATCGTAAAAGCAATAGTCGGCGTGCGCGGCGCGCCAGGCGGTGGTCCGTAGAGACGGACACCTTCAATTTCCGACAAACCCTTCCAGAGTTGCGCGATCAATTCCCGGCCACGCTCATGAAGTTGGTCGAACGACGCCTCTAAGCGTTTGCGTCGCCCCACCGGTCCGGCAACCAGCGAAGCGAGAAAGTCCACGGCCGCAGCCGCGCCGGCGATGCCCTCGTGATTCTGGGTGCCCGGCTCGGCACATTCCGGAGCCGTGTCTGGCGCCGGAATTAGTTTCGGGAAATCGAGGGATCCTAGCAGGTCATGTCGGCCATAGAGAATTCCGATATGCGGGCCGTAAAATTTGTAGGCGGAGCAGGCGAGGAGATCGCAATTCCAATTACGGACGTCAACCAGTTCGTGCGGAGCGTAGTGGACGGCGTCGACAAAAATTGGTGCACCTGACGAGTGAGCCATTTCCGCGGCGCGCTGCACGTGGTTGATCGACCCGAGAGCATTGGAAGCTGCGCCGATCGCGACCAGCTTGGTTTGGCCATTTAGTTGCCGAGAGAAGTCCTCCCAGTCCAGCTCACCGGTTTCAGGAATCATTTTTACGGTGCGGACTTTTACGCCCAGATCTTTCTCCAGCGCCCGCCATGGCGCAACGTTGGCATGGTGATCGAGTTCAGTAATTACGATCTCGTCCTTCGCGTGGTAGCCGCGGCCGAGAGCGTGAGCGAGGTGAAAGGTTAGCGTCGTCATGTTGGCGCCGAACACGATTTCATTCGGCGTTGCGTTTAGAAAATCGGCCAGCACGGCTCTGGCCGAGTCAATGATCGCGTCCGTTTCCTCGCTGGTCGGATATGCCCAATGAGTGTTGGCATTATGGCGATAGAGATAGTCACTCATCGCATCGACCACCGGACGTGGTACCTGGGTTCCGCCGGGCCCGTCGAAATAGGCAACGGGCTGACCCTGATGAACGCGCTCGAGCGCTGGAAAATATTCCCGGATCGCAGCGACCGATGCCAGCGGAGCGCGCGCGGGCAAGGTTGAATCATTCATGCCGAGGGATACTTGGGTAAACAAGTTGGATTCACAATCTCATTTCGTTAAGCTGCGCAAAGGAACCTCTATGACACTGAAAAATTCCAATCTGGTTTGTTTGATCGTGTTTCACACTTTTATTGGCGCAGTATTCTTCCCGGCAGACGCGCAGGTGCTTGCTCCCGCAATATCAGCAACTCCAAACGGCGAAAGCCTTCAGATGCCCGCGCTCTCACCGCGCCCGGAAAGCAGCGTTGCACCCTCGGAACCGAAGCCTACGCCATCGAGTGCTGTTGAAAATTCGGTCGTGAAGGTGTTCTCATCGATGCGAGCGCCCGACCTTGGTAAACCCTGGGCCAAACAGGCCGCAACGGAAGTCACCGGAAGCGGCGTCGTGATTGAGGGAAAGCGAATCCTGACCAACGCACACGTTGTCGTGTTCAGTAGCGAAATACAAATTCAAGCCAACCAAGCGGGCGACAAGATCAGTGCCACGGTTGAAGCCATAGCGCCGGGCATTGACCTCGCCGTGCTGAAAGTCGACGACGATAAATTTTTCGCCAATCACAAGCCGCTTCCACGCGCTGAAAAACTGCCGGACATCAAAGATGCGGTGATGGTCTACGGCTATCCAACCGGAGGCACCAGCCTTTCCATCACGAAAGGGATCATTTCACGGATCGAATTCACTCCATATAATTTTCCGACTTCGGGCCTCCGAATTCAGCTCGATGCGGCGATCAACGCCGGGAATAGCGGGGGCCCGGCCGTAGTCGATGACAAGATCGTCGGGCTGGCTTTCAGCCATCTCGGAAAAGCGGAAAATATCGGCTATGTCATTCCATGCGAGGAGATTGACCTTTTCTTAAAGGACATTGCCGATGGAAAATATGACGGTAAGCCAGGATTTTATGAAGAGTGGCAGACGTTGGAAAATCCAGCCCTTCGCCCTTTTCTAAAACTGAGTCCGGAGGTGGAAGGAATCATCGTCCGCCGGCCGTTTGGCGAGGATGCGTCATACCCGCTAAAACAGTGGGACCTAATTACGAAAATTGGCGATACCGCGATCGACGATCAAGGCATGGTAAAGATTGGATCGAATCTTCGGGTGCACTTTCCTTACTTGGTGCAGCACGTGGTCAAGAACGGTAAGGTACCGCTGACGATTATCCGTGCCGGAAAGGAAATGCACGTCGATGTGCCGGTGCCCCCTGATTACCCGCTTGTGATTCGCGAGTGGGGGAATGATTACCTTCCTTACTTTATTCTCGGGCCGGTCGTGTTTTGCGAAGCAAGAGCCCAGGTCATTGGCGGGCTGAGTCAGGCGCCCAGAGCGATGGAGTGGCTGATGTTTCTTGTGCGTGTGGGCAACCCGCTGATCAAGGAGTTTGGGGAAAAGCAGGACTTTCCCGGTCAGCGATTAGTTTACATTTCATCTCCGTTCTTTCCCCACAAGCTATCCAAGGGTTACGGCAACCCGGTGCTTAAGGTGATTCAGTCGGTGAACGGGCATCCCGTTAAGAATCTCGCAAACCTGGTCGAGACCATCCGCGATACAAAAGACGAGTTCCTGACAATCGAGTCTGCTGGTCGGAGCGGTGAGACCTTGGTTTTTCCGCGGAAGGAAATGATCTCGGCGACAGAATCGATTCTGACGGACAACGGCATCAGGAGCCAGGGTTCGAGCGAGGTAATGTCGATTTGGACAGCACCACACCCGGCCAAGTAGGCGACAGAATCGTCGATGGACACGGGAATGCGTCCAAATGTTGATGCTGTCCCAAGCGTTGTGCGGCTTTGACCTTAAACGGCCGTGGCTCTCACGGTTTGCCGCCGAAGGTGACGTGATCGTCGAGGTCGAGCAAATCGAACCACGTTTTCACGTCCTCGCGCGTTTTATTGAATTCGCCGACTCGCTTGGCAAAAAACTCCAGCGTCTCGACATCGCCGTCCGGGGTGCGCTCATTAAAGTAAGCACTCCATTGTTGAATCTCCCATGGGGCGCGCTTGTGAGGAGCGGTCTGCTCGATCCAAGTCAGCATCTCGCCGTCGCCTTTGCCGGTCGCGAGTTCGGTCTTCAGCTCGTCTGCGGTAATTCCGGTGAAACGAAACCAATGATAGTCGGCGGGGTTGTTGTATTTGTATTCGCCCGCAGTGCCGGCGATCTCAGCCCGGCCCTTGTCGAGAATGCGGGCGA
>JBEEGU010000170.1:0-3176 GCA_041167025.1 Verrucomicrobiota bacterium | reverse complement strand
GAACGCTCACATTGATGTGCTCGGTTATAAACACATCGCCGAGCTGGTGAACGACCGATTCTATGCCAATCAAGTTCGCTCGATCGAATACGCCGAGCTTTCAAAATTTTTCACCAGGAACGCGGACCTCTCCGGCCAATTCAGCGATTATTTCGAGAGTTTTGACCTCGTTATTACCTACCTTTTCGATCCCGACCGGATCTTTGAAAATAATCTTCGTCGCTGCGGGGTGGAGAGAATTGTGGTCGGACCTGCCAAAATTTCCGCTCACACGCATGCGGCCCGCCAGTTGGCTCAGCCGCTCCTGCAGCTCGGCGTGACCGTGAACGATTGGCGCTCGCATCTTTACCCTTCGATTGAAGATCGAGAAGCTGCGAGAAGTTTCCTCGCCGACTTGGCGAAACCAATCGTCGCGATCCATCCGGGCAGCGGCAGTGAAAGCAAGAATTGGCCGCTTGAAAACTGGATCCAACTTGGGAACCAGCTACTCGCGCTTGATTCAAGGAGTGGCGGCTTCCCAGGAGCGGATGGAGGAGAACGGCGGTTTGGAAGCCGCCGCTCCTTATTTGGATCGATCGTGATTGTGTGCGGTGAAGCAGACGAACGACAAGCCCAGGCTCTCGAATCGATTTGGCAGGCTCAACCCGTACGATTTGCCAAAAATTTCCCATTGCCTCACCTCGCCGCCATCCTCGAAAATACAATTTTCGCCGGACACGACAGCGGGATCTCACATCTCGCGGCGGCGGTGGGGGCAAAGTGCACTTTGCTATTTGGGCCGAGCGATCCGGATATCTGGGCACCAAACGGGGATCATGTCCGGGTAATTCGCGCCCCGAACGGAAATTTGAGCGAACTAACCGTCGATTCCGTCTCGCGCGCTTTGCCGTTGTAGGGCAACCGCACCGGTGCCAATCAAGTCCAGCGACGTCGGAGGGGCCTTAGCGCCGCGACAGATCGAGGGCAAACTTCCGAATACGAGAATGTTGAGGCGCTGACGCTCTCGAATCACGCGCTAATGCGCATTGGCATCAGCACGTAGAGAAACGGGGTCTGAATTTTTAAGACTCCGGGACTCATCTCATCGATCAAGTCGAGAAAGATCTCGTCCTCAGACAGGTTGCGCAGCGGCGCCATCAGAAATTCGGGATTGAACGCGATCGAGAACTCACGCCCTTTGTAGGCGACCGGGAGCGATTCCTTGGCCTCGCCCACTTCCGGGGTATTCGCGGTAATATCGATGTTGTTTTTGGTGAAATTTAACTTGATCGAATTCGACTTATCGCTCGCAAGCAACGAAACCCGGCGGAGTGAGTTAAGAAAAGTCTCCCGCTCCAGTGTGACCCGTTCTTTAGCTTCTCCAGGGATGACCTGGCGATAATTCGGGTAGTTCCCCTCGATTAACTTCGAAACGAGGAGGGTTTTGTTCAGGTCGAAAGCAATTTGACCGCTGCCGACGCTGACTTTGACCTCACCATCATCGGTCAACAATCGATGCAGTTCGGTCACCGCCTTGGTCGGCACGATAATATCTGCTTCATGGCTTCGGGGAAACTCCAACTCGATGTCGACCATGGCCAGACGCCGGCCATCCGTCGCCACCAGAGTGAGTTTGTTCTCCTTGAAACTAAACAGGACACCGTTGAGCACATAGCGCGTCTCATCCGTGGAGATGGCGTAGGAAGTTTTGCGCAGTCCGTCGCGCAAATCTTTCTGACGAATGGTGACGACCTTCGCGTTTTCAAATTTTGGAAGGGGCGGAAACTCTTCCTCGGGCAATCCGAGGATCTTGAAAAAACTCTGGCCGCTGCGGATCGATGCCGCATTCTTCCCGTCGACATCAATCTGGATTTCGCTCGCGGGCAATTCACGGACAATATTGAAAAGGCGCCGGGCAGGCAGAGTTGTCGCGCCCTCCTTTTCGACCTCGGCTTCAAAACTGCCGCGGACGCCGACATCGAGATCGGTGGTGGTGACATGAACTTCCTTGCCGTTGGCCTGAAGAAGAACGTTGGAAAGAATCGGCAGGGTCGTCCGGGTGCTGACCACATTTTGCACCTGTTGCAGACCTTCGAGCAATTTGTCTTTGGTAACGCTAAATTTCATGAGCAGAAGCGAGCGCTTAAGATGTAAAGCTTCCGATTTTGTTCGGCAACCGCAATCTACGCATCTCTCTAGCGTTGCAGCGAGCTATCAATGAACGAAATCGTCTGGCGAATGCTGTCCTGTTCCTTCATTCGCTTCTTTACCAGCTTGCACGCGTGCAGGACCGTACCGTGATCTCGTCCGCCAAAAGCGTCGCCGATCTCGTTCAGAGATGCTTTGGTCAGCTCACGCGCGAGATACATCGCAATTTGTCGCGGGAAAGCAATGTTGGCGGGACGGCGCTTGCTGGTCATGTCGGCCAGGCGAACGTCGAAATGCTCAGCTACGCGGCGCTGGATTTGTTCAATCGTGACCAGGTTGCGAGCCTCTTCCTGCAAAATGTCTTTGAGCAAATGTTCAATCACTTCCTGGGTCAGCTCTTTTCCGCTCAATGAGGCGAACGAGGCCACTCGCATGAGGGCGCCTTCGAGGCGGCGCACGTTGGTTTTGATCCGCGAAGCGAGGAACTCGAAAACTTCGTCATTCAATTTGATCTGCAGAATACGCGCCTTCTTCCGCAGAATGGCGAGCCGGGTCTCGATCGCCGGCGGTTGCAGCTCGGCCGTCAACCCCCACTCGAAACGAGAAACGAGACGGTGCTCGAGATTGGCAATCTCGGAAGCCGGGCGATCGCTGGAAAGGACGATTTGTTTATGGCCATCAAAAAGAGTGTTGAACGTGTGGAAAAATTCCTCCTGGGACCGTTCTTTTCCGCCAAGGAACTGGATGTCATCGATCAAGAGCAGCTCGGCCTGGCGATAACGTTTGCGAAATTTGACCAGGTTGTTGTGCTGGATTGCGTCAATGAACTCGTTAATAAAGAGCTCACTCGAAAGATACATGACCTTGGTGCTCTTATTTTTCGTCCAGATGTATTGCCCAATCGCCTGCATCAAGTGCGTCTTCCCCAGTCCGACGCCGCCGTAAATAAAGAGGGGATTGTAGGTCCGAGCCGGTGATTGCGCGACCGCCAGGCTGGCCGCATGTGCAATTTCGTTATTCGGGCCGACAACGAACGACTCGAATGTATT
>JBEEGU010000169.1:0-8087 GCA_041167025.1 Verrucomicrobiota bacterium | reverse complement strand
CGGTGGTGATTTCGCGGCAGCGGGACGAAGTCTTCGTCGACGTGGTGCTCCAGTACAACGACAGTTACAACGATCAGATTCTGCCGTTCGCTAATTCCATCCCCAACCCTGACGGCGGCACGCATTTGACGGGGTTCCGCACCGCTCTCACCAAAGCGGTCAACCAACACGCCAAAAGTAACAGCCTCCTGAAAGAGAAGGATCCTGCCATTTCCGGCGACGACGTACGGGAAGGGTTGATTTGCGTTCTGAGCATCAAACTCCCGAACCCCCGGTTTGAATCGCAGACGAAAGTGAAATTGGTCAACACCGAGATCGACGGCATCGTCAATTCGGTCGTTTACGAAGGCCTCATGACCTTTTTCGACCAGAACCCTCCCATTGCCCGTCGCATCTTCGACAAGGTGTTGACCGCGGCGCGGGCCCGCGAAGCAGCCCGCAAGGCGCGCGAGACGATTCGCAAAGGCGCCCTCACCGGAGGCGGGCTGCCCGGCAAGCTCGCCGATTGTTCCGAACGCGATCCTGAGTTGACCGAGCTTTATATCGTCGAGGGCGATTCAGCTGGCGGTTCCGCCAAACAAGGACGCGACCGGCGTTACCAGGCCATTCTTCCAATTCGCGGCAAATTGATCAATGTCGAGAAAGCCCGTGAAGATCAGTTTCTGAAAAACAACGAAATCCAGTCAATGATCACCGCCATCGGCGCGGGCATCGGCAAACCGAAAGAGGATGGGAACGGCAAGGATGAGGGCCGCTTTGATATCACGCGCCTGCGTTATGGCCGCATTATTATCATGACCGATGCCGACGTCGACGGCTCGCACATCCGCACCCTCCTCCTGACGTTTTTCTTCCGGCAAATGACCGAACTGGTGCGTGCCGGCAAGATCTACATTGCGCAACCGCCTCTTTATCAAATCAAGCGGAAGAAGCGTGAGGAATACGTGGATGACGACATTCAGTTGAACAAGATCCTCATCACCCTCGGCGCGGAGGACGTGAAGTTAAAGAACCTGGCGGACGACAAGGAAGTCACGGCTGCGCAATTAAAGGATATTCTCGAGTCCCTCGAGAAGCTCGCCAAGCTGAGCGAGTCAATCCGCCGGCACGGTGGAGACTTTGAGGCCTATCTGGCGGCACGCGATTCAAAGTCGGCCAAGCTGCCTGCTTATCTGGTAAAGATTCGGGACGGTAACGAAGAGAGTGTGCACTATTTTCACGACGAAAAAGAGGTTCGTAGATTTCATCAGGAAAATCCTGACCTGAATCTGTTCGACGCCGATACGCAGCAGGAGTTGCTTCCTTTGGGGGCTGCTCCGGCGGCCAAGGCGAATGGCAGCGGACCGCGCCGTCGCGGCAAGCTGGTCGAATTGCACGAATCCGCCACGATTCACAAAATCATTGCCGAGCTGGCGCGCAAAGGTCTTAAGGTCGATCACTATGCCGCGAGCGATCGCCCCATCTTCGAACTCATCGAAGGAGAGGGCGACAAGGCTACTTCACATCCGCTTTTTTCCATTCCGGAAATCTTGCAAAAGATTCTCGAAATTGGACGGCGCGGCGTTCAAATCAAGCGGTTCAAAGGCCTGGGCGAAATGAACGCGAAAGAGTTATTCGAGACGACGATGAATCCGGAAAAGCGCAAGTTGCTCAAGGTCGATTTGAACGACGACAATGCGGTCGATGCCGACAAAATGTTTACCATCCTGATGGGTGACGTGGTCGAGCCGCGGCGGCAGTTTATCGAGGATAACGCCCTTAACGTCCGAAATCTGGATGTTTAGTTCGCCGTTTGTTCGCGTCCGCCGAGCGATGCCCGCCGACTAGTTTTAATTTCCGATGTACAACCAGAACGAAAAAATTGAGCCGATCAATGTCGCCGAAGAAGTGTCGAGGTCGTTCCTCGATTACTCGATGTCGGTCATTATTTCTCGTGCGCTGCCGGACGCGCGGGACGGCCTTAAGCCGTCGCAACGCCGCATTCTCTACGCAATGCATGATCTGTCGCTCTTTCCCAATCGGCAGCATCGTAAATGCGCAAAAATTTGCGGTGACACGAGCGGTAACTATCACCCCCACGGCGAAGCAGTAATCTATCCGACCCTGGTCCACATGGCCCAGCCATGGGCCATGCGCGAGCGGTTAGTCGACGGCCAGGGCAACTTCGGCTCGGTCGAAGGCGATCCGCCCGCCGCCATGCGGTACACCGAGGCGCGGATGACCCATCTCGGCGCCGCGCTGATGACCGACATGGAGAAGGACACAGTGGATTTTGTCCCGAACTATGACGAGACCCGCACCGAGCCCACTGTTTTCCCTTCGGCTTTTCCGAATTTGCTCGTTAATGGCGGGACCGGCATCGCAGTGGGCATGGCGACGAACATTCCGCCCCATAATCTGGTCGAAGTGATCGATGGGATCTGCGCGCAGATCGACGATCCCGATATCACGCTCGATGAGCTGATGAAGCATGTAAAAGGCCCGGATTTCCCTACCGGTTGCGCTATCCTCGGCATCTCCGGGTTGAAGCAATACCTGGAAACAGGTCGCGGCAGTATGAAAGTGCGCGGCAAAGCCGGGGTCGAAGAAGTCAAAGGCGGCCGGGAACAGATCGTCATCACGGAGATTCCCTATAACGTCAACCGCGCGACTCTGGTCGAACGCGTTGCCGACCTGGTGAACAACAAGGTGCTGACCGACATCAGCGCGATACGCGACGAGTCCGATGAGAATACGCGGGTCGTGATCGAGTTGAAGCGGGATGGCAATCCCAAAGTCGTTCTAAACAATCTTTACAAGCACACCGCAATGGAGAGCTCCTTCGCGGTCAACATGCTGGCCATTGATCATGGCCGGCCGAAGCTGTTGACCTTAAAGGAAGCAAACCGGGCTTACATCGAGCATCGCCGCGAAGTGGTGCTGCGTCGGACGCGTTACGAGTTGCGCAAAGCCGAGGAACGCGCCGAGACTCTCGAAGGCTATCTCATTGCTCTGGCCAACCTCGATGAGTTCATTCGAATCATTCGGGGATCGGCCAATCGTGAGGAAGCGCGAGTAAAACTGCTCGCGTTCGAATTCACCCGCAAGCAGGTCGAGAAAATCGGCATCTTAATCCGAAACGAAGCGCGCGTAATCGATGGCCGCTACGCCTTCAGCGAGCACCAGGCAAATCAGATCCTCGATCTCCGCTTGTACCAGCTCACCGGAATGGAGCGGGAAAAAATCGAAGGCGAATACAAAGAGTTGATCGAGACGATTCAGGATTTGCGCGACATCCTCGGGAAAGAGCAGCGCGTTTTTACCATTATCAAGAAGGAGCTCCGGGATATCCGCGATAAACATGGTTCTCCGCGTTTGACGCAGCTCGTGCCCGATGAGGGCGAGATCAACATGGAGGATCTGATCGCCAACGAGGGTTGCATTATCAGCATTACCCATGGCGGTTTCATTAAGCGCACGGCGGTAAGCGCATTCCGCGCCCAACGCCGCGGCGGCAAAGGGGTCATCGGCATGTCCACCCGCGAGGGCGCTACCGAGGAAGAGGAAGGGGATTTCATCCAGCATCTTTTCACCGCGACCACGCACGACTACCTGATGTTTTTCACCGAGTCGGGGCGCGCTTACGTCGAGAAAGTTTATGAAATCCCGGAAATGGGTCGCGCAGCCAAGGGCCGTTCGATCGCGAACATCCTCGAATTACGGGCTGACGAAAAAATCGCCGCTACGATTCGGGTTCAAGCCAAGAAATCAGGCACCGGAGCCAACATCATTGATCAAACCTGGGACAAGAATTTCCATATCGTCTTCGCCACTCGCTCCGGGATTGTCAAAAAATCCAATCTTTCCGACTATGCGAATGTCCGGCGGGGCGGAATCATCGCGATCCAGATCGAGAAGGATGACTGCTTGATCGACGCCAAGCTAACCAACGGCAACAACGAAATTGTTTTGATCACAAAGCAGGGAATGAGTCTGCGCTTTCATGAGGAACAGTTGCGCGACCAGGGACGGAACACAGTCGGCGTCTGGGGAATTCGCCCGGAAAAAAAAGATCACGTCGTTGCCATCGCCATCGTCGATTCAAACGCGATGTTGCTGGTCACGGGCGAGAACGGGATCGGTAAACGGACGCCGTTCGACGATTACCGCCGGCAGTCACGCGGGGGCAAGGGCATCATCACGATGAAAACAGGTGAAAAAACCGGCGAAGTCGTCGGTGCCCTTACTGTGACCGACAAAGATGAGCTCATGCTCATTACGACGAAGGGGCAAATGGTCCGGACGCGCGTCAAAGAAATCCGAGTGGTGGGCCGAAACACCATGGGAGTAAAACTCATGGATTTGCGCGGAGCCGAAAAACTTCAGGCAATTGCGCCCGTCGTCAGCCAGGCAGAAGAGGAAATTGAGACTGCCGAAGAACCGGCGGAAAAAGCATAGCATCGCAGCCTGACCGTTTGGAAATACAGGTCGGCGGCATTGGTCATGAGCTGATGCACCGTCATCAAGCGCACCATTCCCGCATCCGCCCCGGCGCAAGCTGGTAGGCGTGGACAAAAAAAGGACACGCCGAAGCGTGTCCTTTTGTCGGAATTTATAGAACGGCTAGTAGCCGCCGGAATGCACTGTGGTGGTGCTCTGCGAGACCGGGGGCCGAGTTACGGCCGTCTCATGCGTGGTGGTCGTTGTCGACGTGGCGGGTTCCTTAACCACCGTGGTGCAGGACGCCAGGAAGATTAAGGCCGGGGCAATAGAAATCAGAGTCAGTTTTTTCATAAGTTTTGATTGGTAACTTCAAAATCAAATCGTCGCAAGTGCCTTTCTCAGATGTATTAAAACCAAAATTTTTCTACAATCTGACAATCGGCACTTCCCGACCAAGATGGCTGGAGGCATAGATTCCGTCGATCATTTCCATCAGCGCCACCGCTTGATCGACGTTATTGACCGGCTCAGCGTCTCCGGCGATCGCTTCGATAAAGTTACCTAACTGAAGGGCAAATCCGCCCGGCTCACCTTCCGCCACTTCCAGCGGGACCGTAACCAGCTGGCCGGCGCGATCCTCAAACAGCGTCAAAGGTTTCAGGCGCACAGAGCCCTTCGTCCCGTAGAGCACCGAGTTATTTGATTCCTGCCCGAAGTACTGTCGCGGTGGAATATCATCAGTCAAATTACCGGCCCACGATGTTTCCAACTGGACCACCGCATCATTTTCGAACCGCACGAAAGCATAAGCGGCATCTTCCACGTCGAAGACAGGGACGTTCACCAGATGTGCGAAGTTCCGGAAGACTTTCGCGCTGACCGACACCGGCCGCGGCGTACCCATTAAATACCAAACCGCATCCAGGGCGTGAATGCCGATGTCGATCAAAGCGCCGCCGCCGGAACGTTTTTTCTCGGTAAACCAATGCCCTAGCCCAACCGGGATACCACGCGAACGCACAAAGGTTGCTTGTGCGAAATAAATTTTACCGAGCCGGCCCTCGGCGATAACTTTTTTTGCCGCGCGCATCGCTGGAGTAAACCGAAACTGCCGGCTGAAGTAATAAATGAGCCGCCGCTTGCTCGATTCTTCCCGCAGCACTTTCATTTCCGAAGCGTTCAATGTCGGTGGCTTCTCGCAAAGGACATGTTTCCCTGCTTCCAGGGCGGCGAGCGATACGGGAAAATGCAAGAAATTGGGAAGACAAATGACGACGGCGTCGATTCGATCGTCACGGAGAAGCTCGCTGTAATCTCTAAAACTTTTCTCCGGTTGGTATTCTGCCACGAAAGCGGCACGCCGTTCTTCGTCGAGGTCGGCACAGGCATAAAGCGTGGCTACGTCTCCGGCACGAACGGCTTCGGCATGCATTTGTCCCGGCCATCCGGCGCCGACGATACCAATGTTTAGTTTTTTTGTCATCCAAGGAGGGAGGTTTCGAGGCGCCGGCAAGATAAGGTGAAGAATCTCGTTCGAAACCGATCCTCATCGTTTTTAAATGGGCGAGCTACAGATCTACCTTTCCTCGGCGCTTCTTCAATTCGCTTCGCTTGCGCTTCGATTCCAGAATTCTTCTTTTTAACCGGGGCGGTCGCGGAGACTTGCGCCGTCGCGCTTTTTCGCGTTGACCAACCTCGGCCGCTCGCTGCTCTTTGCGGGCTCTTTCAATCGCGTCAATCAATCGTTCACGCGCGATCCGACGGTTCTGGGCCTGCGACCGTGAATCTTGCACGGTCACGCGAATGCCAGTCGGCCGGTGCCGGAGAGTGACCGCTGTTGCCACTTTGTTAACGTTCTGACCGCCCGGACCCCCGGAACGGGCAAACGTTTCTTCAAGGTCGACGTCGCGAATGCCGATCTGGCGCATCCGCCGTTCCATTAAATTTTCCACAACCTGTGACCGACCACGGCTTCGGTATGTCTAGCCATATCGCTGAAATCCCTTCCAGAATTCGGGCCAGCCAAGCCGCAGACCCCGACAAAGGAAAATGTCCGGGTGCCTGGTCGTTTCTTCATTTGCGATTCCGTACCGGTTCCACGATCGCGCTGCCACTTCGGAATACTCGAAATAATGTTCAACGAATTCGCGCGAACCGCCGACCACAATCAGCGTTTCAGGCGCGGGATCCCCGTAGCCACGTGCCCAATACGAATTCGTCCCGCAAATTGCACGCGGCAACGCGTAGGCTGGACCATAAAGGTTTATTGCGCCGGCTTCGCCATAATTGCCCGCTAGAATTCCCAAGCGGCCGCGGTCCTTCTCAGGAATCGAATCACGAATACGCGCGATGGTTTCGACCAGTTCCGGCCAGCCAATTTCCTCCGCCAGGTCATCATTTGTCCTCATGGCCGCTTTGCACCATTGAGAATTAATCGGTGCGAGCGGAAGAACCACTGCGCAGATGACGGCGATGTTGATCAGCAGAGCAATCCAGATCAGGGCCCAGGCCGGGCCAGACCAGCGCTGGGACCATTGTCGAAAGCGCTTCTCGGTCCATACCGCGCCACCGGCAAAAAGTATCGGGTAGGCTGGGGCCAGATAATAGCCTCTTCCCCGGGCGACCAGGAAAAGAAGAAGAGGAATCAGATAGAGCCAGCCAAGCGCACGCCAGCGATGGCCGCTCTGCGAAAAGAGATAATAATAAAAACCGAGCAGCGCGACCGGAAATGCAAACAGATTCATGGTCAATTGATCAGGAATAAAATCTTTCGTGCGCCCAATTCGCACGTCGCGCTCGTGAATATGCCGCAGAAAATCGAGCGATATGAAATGATGCTGCATCTGCCAGATCAAATTCGGCAAAAAAATCAGGACCGAGCAACCAGCGCCAATCCAGAGCCACTTACTTTTCAAATGCTGGCGCAAATCGGTCAGCAATACCCCGGTAACAAGTCCAGCGACACAAAAAATCATGCTGTATTTGGTTAGCATTCCTAAACCGATCGCCATCCCCAGAGCGATCCACCAGCGCGGATCATTCGACTTGCAGAGACGGACTGCGAAATAAGCGACTAAAACCCAGCAAAGATAATCGAAGGCCACGTACTGCATCAAACTGCCCATGGCCAAACAAAATGGGGTCGCCGCGAGAGCGGACATGATCTGCGCCGTCCGGCTTCCCCCAAGTTCGCGCGCCATTAAACCCGTCAACAGAATCGACGCCGCGGCCGATAGGGCGGCAAAAAAACGAAACCCGGTTAGCGAAGTTCCGAAAAGTGTCAGTGACAATCGTCCAAAGAAAGGTGTGACGGGCGGATAAGCGACGTAACCCCAGGCCAGGTACCGCGCGTCATCCAGAGTCGCCAGCTCATCACGGTGGAATCCGTAACGGTGCCCAATGAGAACATGTAAGATCACAGTGCTACCTGCCAGATAGAGGAGGAGCGCAATATCGCTAGTCCAAGTGAATCGCCGGAGAGATCCCCCGGCTGGTCGAACATCCATCGATTAAGGCATTTAGACCGGAGGGATGTTTTCGCGTCCATGGCGAAGAACACGCGCCATCCAGATGAGCTCGTTCAAGAACGTGTCGATGCGCCGGACGAAATTTTCGTCCAACAGTTTGCCGCGCTCGTCGAACAGTGTTCCGACTTTTCCGAAATT
>JBEEGU010000168.1:0-4220 GCA_041167025.1 Verrucomicrobiota bacterium | reverse complement strand
CCCGGTCGAAAGCTGTTTGCGTAGTCGTAAAACGGACCCGCTCCAGGGCCGAATGGATCCGAACGGTTGTGCGCGCGGAAACCACCTCGGCCAGGACCGCCGCCTGATTGAATCCGCGCTGCCGTTTCCGCGCAGGATGCAATGGCACCGGCACAATGATATCGAATTGCTGTTGCCGAAGCCGCGAATCAGTGAGCGCGGCGCAAAGCCATTTGGCGATGACGTGGCGCAAATGAATCTGGTTCCGGTATTTGAATTCATGAATCAATTGCCGCACCATCCCGCGGCTGTGATAAACCGCGACCGCCGCCTCAAAATGGAGCGTCTGATGAGAGCAATTGCCGCAGGTAAACATGCCGTCGATGGCGCCGGCGAAAGGTTCGGAACATTTCGCGCAAAATGGCGGCACAATTCGTGGCGCCTTCGCTTCGCATTCGGCGCATAAATATTCTTTCCCCGACACGCTCGCTGAACAAATCGCGCAAAGAGGGGGATAAAAAAGCGAGATCAACCCACCGAACAGGTCAAGACTTGCGCGCATCTTCATGTCGTAGCCAAAGCCAAACGATTATCCACGTCAGGCAGGCAACACCGAGCGGAATAATTCCAACCAGCAGATTCTTGCCAATCCAGGGAAGAAGCAAAAGTTCGCGTCGGGCGACTTTACTGAAGACGCCATTGCCCAAAATCCAGCCGGCGTGGAGACCCATCGGCAGCCAGAGGGAACAGGTCCGGAGACGTGCGTCCGCCAGGATCCATCCTAACACGAATAAAGTGGTAAAGGCGGCCAGAACCAGAATGGGGTCACCGAATTGGGCAAACGAATGAGAGATCGACGCAAATCCCGATGTCCATGTTACGGGAGTTGACGTTCCTTCCGGCGCTTTCAGAAAATGGACTACCGAAAAGAACGCAGAGGTTAGAAATATTGACATCAATTTGCGGCCGCTTCGCAGTAAAATCCCAAGGACCAAGCCGCGGAAAAAACTTTCCTCGATCAATGGAACAAAAACGGCCGCGGCCAAAGTGCTTCCGAGCGCACTCCACTGAATCGTCGAGCGCAAGGAATAAACGTGGGCGGCAATCAAAAGCCCGCCGCAGCAGAGCAGGGGAACCAGCGCGAAGAGAAAGCCGGCCGCGAGATGACGCCGCCACTGCGGGTCAGGCTCCAGTCCGAGATCGCGCAGTCCGCGCACTTCAATCAATCGGAAAAGCGGCCAGATCAGAGCGACCGCGGCAATCATGAGCGCCCGATGAAAAAACGTCTGGAAATCGAATCTAGCCAGGAACGGAGCGATACCGTGGGCGATGAGCGATTGCGCGGTCCAAAACAAAACCGGGGCGATCAGCGCCCCCACCAGGAGCACCGCCACGAAATAAACCAGCAATCTGACTGCGTCTTTCAAAGGTGATATTGTAAGATTTCCCCGCTATGCCAGGTCAACACATATGGACAGAGAGAGACAGCGACGGACGCAAACGGGAGGTGCGTGCCTCTAAATTCGGTGGAGTTTGGCGCCTGCAGGCGAAGTTTTCGGACGAGCTGGAGTGGACTTACTACGATTTGCCGCTGCTACCGGATCTTCTCACCTTAAAAGATATCGTGGAAAGAAAATATCAGAGGCGCCGCGCTTCCTACGAAGATGTGGTCTCGGTCGAAAAATTGATCCAGGAACAAAACGCCGATACCGCCGACGGCTAGAGAAGCGTGCGACAGTCCGGGGAGCGCACGCGCCTCGCGTGCTGGTTTCGGCGCCTCGCCGCAACGCCTTTTGCGCGCGCACAGCGGATCCTCTCGAACTAAGGAAAGTCCGTGACGACGAAGGCCTCACCACCAGCCAGGCGACGGCGCCTGCGCCTGCGCCTGAGATCATCGGCGAGTGTGTCCTCGCGGATGGCTCGTAACCGAGTAAAGGGTTCATGAGTAGTTGCGCATGGTAATGATTGATTGGAACACAGAGAAGTGATCGCGGCAGACAAGCGGTTCCTTTCGAACCCATTTACTGAATTGCGCAAATGCCTGACCAGCGGGCATCTTCCACAAGGTATTACGTTAACAATAAAAGAAGTATTTTTATGTTTCGCTCCGACGCTCATCAATGACACAACGATGGTCGCTCCACTGAGCAAATGTCTCAAGGAGCGGCGGTTTCCAAACCGCCGACCTAATAAAACGGCGGTCTGGAGCTCCTTGAGGGTCCTTGCCTATTGCACTAGTTCTCGATGTAGATCATGACTTCTAAGCCGCCAAAAAAAACCCGTCTCGATCAGGCTTTGGTCACCCGTGGTCTCTTCCCCAGCCGCGAGCAGGCACAACGCGCTGTCATGGCCGGCGAAATCAAGATCGGAACCCGTGTGGCGGCTAAGCCTTCAGAGCCGGTCGCGCCCGATGAGGAAATTATCGTCGCGTCCGCGCCCAAATATGTCGGCCGTGGCGGGCTCAAACTCGAAGGTGCACTCGACCACTTCGCAATCGACGTTCAGGGGAAGATCGCCCTGGACATCGGCGCCACCACCGGCGGTTTTACCGATTGCCTTTTACAGCGGGGCGCGGCCAAAGTTTACGCGGTCGATGTCGGGCACGATCAATTGGTCTGGAAGATTCGCAAGGATCCACGAGTGATCGTCTCGGAAAAACTCAATGCCCGTTTTCTCTCGCAACAGCATATTCCGGAGCCGGTCGATTGTTGCGTGATCGACGTTTCTTTTATTTCGCTGACTTTGATCTTGCCCAACGCCTTCCACTTGCTAACTCCAGACGGTGTGATTCTGGCCCTGATCAAGCCTCAATTCGAGCTTCAACGCAACGACGTGGGCGGCGGCGGGGTCGTGCGTGACACAGCTTTGCACGAGAAAGCGAATGGGAAAATCGTTGACTTTGTCACCAACCTCGGACACGCCGTGATTGGAATAACTCCATCCCTCGTCACCGGTGCGGATGGAAATCAGGAATTTTTCGCATGCCTCCGAAAACGATCGGCTTAATTGCTCATACCGGGAAACCGGGAGTCGCGGAATTGATCAAAGGGGTGGGGGAGGAATTCGCACGCTGCAACATCGCCGTGCGAATGGAGAAAACGGCGGCCGAATTGATCGGGCAGACTTCGGATGCAACCATCGCGGAACTTGGGCAGGAAACCGATCTACTGGTCGTGCTTGGCGGAGATGGCACCATTCTCAATGTCGCAGGCCAGTTAGGCAAAAACATGAAACCGATTTTCGGGATCAACGTCGGATCGCTCGGTTTTCTGACCTGCTCGAATTCAGCGGCCTACCGCGAGGCGGTTGACAGTATCGCTAATGGACGGATCACGTTCAGCGAGCGGACGCTTCTCGAGGTCAAAGTCATTTCGCAGGGAAAAGAAATCAGTTCCGCCATCGGTTTGAACGATGCCGTGTTGAGCCGGGGAAAGTTGTCGCGCCTGATCCAGCTGCGCGCGCGCGTGAACGGCGAACCGTTGACTGAGTTTAACGCGGACGGAATTATTGTGGCGACACCAACCGGGTCCACCGCGTATTCGCTCTCTGCCGGCGGCCCGATCATGGCCCCGGAATCGGGCGTCTTCGTCATTACTCCGATTTGTCCGCATGTTTTGACGAATCGCTCGGTTATCGTTCGGGAAGACTCGTTGATCGAAATTGAAGTCACCGATCCGGATGATCCGGTTTACCTCACCGTTGACGGGCGGGAACCGGTGCGAACCGACGTGGGTTGCGTCATCGCAATGCGGAAAGCGGAAAAAACTTTGCCGCTCGCGGTCATGCCCGACGTTTCATTTTTCAGCGTGGTCCGGCAGAAATTGAAGTGGAGCGGCAGCAATATCTAAAACCCCGGTAACGCTGACTTTGTCAGCGAGAACAAGCCTCGCGAGGCATCAGGCCCCAATCGATTGCCACGGCACGGTCCACCAGGAGAGTGCAATCCTCGAACGGACAATGAAGTCCCTCGAAATAAACGGCAGTATCACACGCCGAAACGTGAATGACCGCAATCTCTCCGGAGGTGGAGTAAGTAATAAGAAAAACGCGGCTCGGTCGCACGCTCGGCATTCCCGCGAGATCACTGACTGCGTGTCCGAGCTTTTCTTCGATAATCTGTTTGATGTTCATATAGGCGAAGCAAGCAGCATCCTGGAGGGATACGCGTCGTCGTGTCCCAATTTCGAAGTGCGACGCGGTTCGTGGTCGAAAACGAGCACAAGATCAACCACCGTTAGCGA
>JBEEGU010000167.1:0-7772 GCA_041167025.1 Verrucomicrobiota bacterium | reverse complement strand
AGCGCGGATTTTGGCTCGCCCAAACCGTTCCTCTCCTCGCTCTCGTCGGTTTGATCGGCTGGAAAATACAGCAGGCACGTTCCCAGAACCGGGCGGCCCAGCGAGTTGCCGCTTTGCAACATGAAGTGGCAGAACTGACCCGGAAATTGCACCGGCGCGACGTCGCGCCGCAGGAATATTTTCCTCAAGCATCGCGTTTGGTCCAGCTAAAGACCGCGCTGGTTCGAAACGTCGATCCTGCCTCCGTCGATCTGGAGACCGCCGCCGCCGCCTTTCAATTGGATGAAATGGAACGCGAACAACTTCGGCAACTTTTTGAACGGAGTGACGAATTGCGCTACAGCGGAGCGCGCAATGGAGGCGACACTATCCCGTCGGAAAACCAACGCGAGGTTCTGCACCTGGTCGAGAACTTAAGAACATGACAATCGCACGACAATTCGCTGCCGTTGTTGGTCTGATTGTTTCCGTCGCGTTTGCGTCTTGTGCGTTTGCGCAATCAGATGATCCGTTCGAGAAGGCAAACAAAGATTTCGCGCAAGGTCAATTTCAGGACGCGATTAAAGGTTATCAGGGCTTGGTGGGGGCCGGACAATGGAGCACTTCGCTGTTTTACAACCTGGGCAATGCCTACTTTCGCGCCGCGGATTTCGGTCACGCGATTCTAAATTATGAACGCGCGCTGGCGCTCGATCCGCACCATCCTGAAGCGACGGCCAACCTGAGTGTCGCGCGCGACGAAGCGCGCGCTTTGGAGTTGCAAAAGAGCCGGGATGAACGCTTCCTGAAATTTGTCACACCAAATCAAATCGCGATCGGCGCAGCGGTGGCGTTATGGGTGGGAGTGTTTGCGGTCGCGGGAATCATTCTGGCACGGCGACGTTTTGCGATGCTCGTCGTTATCGCTATCCTCGCGTTTTGCGTCGGGGCCGTTGCGATCGCTGCGCTTTACCGGATTGACAAGGTCAGCAGCGGTTTAGCTGTGGTTACGGATCATGCCGTAGAGGCGCGCCTGGCCACCGCAGATAATGCGCGAAGCGTTCTTCTCCTTCCCCCCGGGAGCGAAATTCAGGTGCTCAGCCGGCGCGGCGACTGGGTCTACGCGACATTGCCAAACAACTTGCGTGGCTGGATTCCAAACAAGGCGGTGGAATCCGTGCGGCTGTAGCAAGCGGCGCCTTCCGGCATCGGCATCGTCGCCGGTCGTTTTCCAAAATCCGGCTTCTCCAGTTGAGAAGCGGGTAAATCCCCACATCTTGTTTTTGCATGAACGCGGAGATGGACATAGGGACCAACAAAAAAGCGTTCCAGATCAACCTCGATGCCAAGAAATATGGCACCTTTGCCGAGATTGGCGCCGGTCAGGAAGTGGCACGCCGATTCTTTCAGGTCGGCGGTGCTTCGGGCACGATTGCAAAGACCATGTCGGCCTACGACATGACATTCAGCGACGCAATTTATGGGCCGACAGATCGTTACGTCAGCCGTGTACGTCTACAGACGATGCTCGATCGCGAATATGATCTGTTGATCGAGCGTCTCGACAAGAAACTCGGGGATCAACGAACCTTCTTTGTTTTTGCCGATACCGTTGCCGCCCGCAGTTTCAAGCAACATAACGAATCGCACGGCTGGCTCGGTATCCGGTTTCAACCGAAACCGCGCACTGAATCCAGCGAGATCATTATTCACGTGCGCATGTTGGACGAGGCCAACGTCGATCAACAGGAGGCTCTGGGCGTGCTCGGAGTGAATTTTCTTTATGGAGCATTTTACTATGCTCAACCGGAAAAACTGATTTCGTCGTTGCAGGAAAACCTTGTGCCCGGACGGATCGAGGTCGACATGATCAAATTTTCCGGCCCAGCTTTCACCGGGGTGGATAATCGGCTGATGAGTTTGCAGTTAGTCAGCCAGGGATTGACCAGCGCCATCATGTTTCGACCGGATGGAGAAACGGTGCAACCAGCCGAGGTCTTTTATAAGAAATGGATTCTGGTCGAGCGTGGAAGCTTCCGCCCTGTGACTTACGCGACCAACGACATGTTGGATGGTGCCCGTCATGTCTTTATGAAGAAATGCGGCTGCTCGGAAAATGATCTTACAGTGTTGATGGAGATGACCCTCGAAAATTTACTTTCCGAGGGCCAGCTCAATCACGCTGATTTTCTCGCCCGGGTGGATATTCTCGGCGCGCTTGGACGCACCGTTCTGGTCTCACGCTTCGGAGAATATTATCGCCTCGCCGGGTACCTCTCCCGCTACACCAACCACATGATCGGTTTGGTCATGGGTGTTCCAAGCCTGATGGAGATTTTCGATGAGAAATATTATCGCAACCTTGAGGGCGGCATCCTGGAGGCTCTTGGCCGCATGTTCAAAAACGAATTGAAGCTCTTTGTGTATCCAATAATTGATGAAAAGACGGGCAAGATCCGCACTGCGACTGAGGTGGAAGTGGCACCGAACTTAAGGTCGCTTTTTCGCTATTTAATCGACAACCAATTCATTGAAGAAATCACGGAATATCATCAGGAATATTTGAGAATCTTTCCTCCGGACGCCCTGGCTAAACTCCAATCAGGAGACGATAGCTGGGAGCAAATGGTCCCGCCCGAGGTGGCTCAAATCATCAAGCAACGAGGCTTCTTCGGCTATCGCGCACCTGTCGCAGCCTTATCCTAATTGATCCGACTGGGCTCGTTGGCGAAGGTGAAGTATCTGAACCCAGCGATGGCCAACAGCGCTAAACCAAAAAGGCTCCAGGTCGAACCTGTATCAGGAACTGCGGTTGGTAGATCGGTCGCTTCCGGCACTGAAACACCAGCCGGGATTGTGGAGACTGAGCCACCACCACCACCACCACCACCACCAACGCCTGATTGGGATGTTGCGCCTTGTCCCCCCGAAGCCGCACTGCTCGCATTATTGTATGCCATGGTTAGACCAGCTGGATGCTTGTCGGTGCCCGGACCCAGCCGATCGCGCTCGCCCTTAACAATCGAGCCGAACATGAAATCATATTCCGCCCACGGCGCCGGATAGATCGGGCTCGCCGTGATGTTATCGCTGCCCCCGACCGCATATTGCGAGGGCACTGGCGTCTCGCTTTGCGAAATGAAAAGGTTGCTGAAGTCTTGGTGATCACTCTTGTCTGAATCGTTATTCAGATCTCCCCAGGTACTGAGCTCGACGAAAAACGCCAGGATAAGCATCGCACCAACCGCGGCAGATCGATAAACGCGATCCTGAAAAGTCGGAGACGCCGATTTGAATCGGCTGGTTACCGAAGCGAAAGCCACGCTCGATCTTCGCCACAAAGATCGCGGGAACAGTTTCAGCGCTGCGGTAATTGCCTTTGCGTTCTGGAAAATGGACCGTGCGTCCTGCCCCAACTTTTGTTTGGCTGGGCGCGCAAAGACGGACCCGAATCGATTAAAGAAAGCCTTGATCCGTTCGCGAAGTTTCGACCAGGGAGAGGGACCAACGCTCGTTGCCATTGCGGAAAGCGAGCCGACATCGGCACCCGATTCCGGAGAGACGGAAACCTGGTCGCGCGCGTTACGAAATTCGGCATCGTCTTCGAAAAGAAATTTTCGCAGAGATGCGTTCGCGAAAAAACCGTTCGGCTTAAATCGAGGGGCTTGATTCGGCGTCCGAGTATTTCCCTGCGAACTTTCATCGCCGGAAATTTTGCTATTCATAACGCACGCCGCTGTAAGACTCGATCCACAACCGTGATCGTGACAACAATATAATTTCGGACATTTTCCAGAATGTCGTCTTCAACGGCTGCGGCATCATTCCAAATAAGAACGCACCGTCCAATCGCAGCGGACGTTGAGATTTCGCGGCCGGATCAGATGGGACTAACCTTCGCCGGATTGGAGGCCGATCTCAGACGCGCAAACCAATTGCCCGGCACTGACCAAACAGAAAACGCGCCATGTCGGCACGGTTTCCGCTACATGGGACACGAGCATCATGGCCAGACGCGGAGATTCTGTTATCGGCATAGATTTGGGCAAGCGCGTATTCAAGGGAGTATCGCTCCGCCGCAAAGGCGATTCCCGTTTTATGCTGACAAGCTTCACTTCTCGTGAAGTTCCAGATGAGATCAAAACGGCCGACGAACTGGCTCAGCAAATCAAATTGCTTTTAAAAGATCTCGGTGGCAGCGCCAAAGGCTGCGCTGTGGCCGTTTCGGATCCTTCTTCCCTGCTGCGAATCATTGAACAACCGGATACGCCGGTGGATCTGCTTCGAAACGCGTTACGCCTTAACGGGCTCGCCGTTCTCAACCAGGAATGCAAAGACTTTGTCCTCGATGTCGCGCCGGTAAATGCACACGGCGGGGACGGCGCGTTGGCGGTCGATGGAACAGGAGAATCCGGCAATGTAGCGTTGCAAAGTGGAGTGCTGACCAAAACCAAGTATCTGGTTGGAGGAACGCTGCGAACCCTGGTTAAACAGATTTCCGAAGCCATGGCCAAGATCCGCGTGCCGGCAGACATTCTACAGCTTGCGCCGGTCTGCTCATTCAACGCTTTCGAATTCGCTTATCCCGAAATCTTCATGAACGAAGCGTTTTTGCTTCTCGACATGGGCCACTCGCAAAGCACTGTCCTCATCGGTAGCAAAAGCGAACTCGTTCTGGTCCGCAGCATCGATTATGGCGGCAAAGCGCTCACCCAAGCGCTCACCGCTGATGGTGCACTCGAATCACACGCGGCGTGGGAGATGATTTATCAAGGCGACGCCGGAATGGCCGAAATTTGCCGCACTTCTTTGACACGTCTGGCCACCGAAGTACGCAATTCGATCGGATTTTTCGAAGGGCAACGCGAGGAAAGCATCAATCGGATTTTCGTTTCCGGCGGTTTGGCTCGTGCCGAGACGGTTCTACAAGGTTTAAGCGATGAGCTCACTTTGCCGTGTGAAATCTGGGATCCTTTGGAGACGTGCGAGGTTGCGCTCCCGGCGGCGAAGCGACAAGCGTTACCTCATGAATTTGTCTCGTTGAATGTCGCCTGCGGCGCCGCGTTCGAGTACTTGAGCAACTGATAGCAATGGCACTGCATCTCAACCTTCTGCACGAGGAGATCCTGGAGCAAAGGCAGCGCCAGCGCGATCCGCTCAAAATCGGGATGATGATCCTGATCAGCCTGGGTGTGGTGCTCTTTCTATACTATACGTGGAACGCCTACCAAACGCTTTCAATCAAAGCTCAATTGTCCGCCATCGATCGCGAATGGTCCAAGGTTGAGCCCAAGGTAACGGCTGCGGAAAAGCGCTCGAGTGAGCTCAACGGCATTATCAAAACCACGGGCGTCCTGAACGAATATATCGATCACCGTTTTTTCTGGGGCCCTTTTTTAGAAAAGCTCGCTCGGTGCGTTGCGCCAAACACGCAGTTGACCAGTCTCGAGGGAACGGTGCTTGAAGAAAACAAGGGCGTCAGCGTGGTGATCGAAGGCGTCGCGGCCGCGCGCGAACCGCGTTCAGCCGCAGAAGATTTACGACAAATGCTTGGCGAACAACTTAGCCAGGGTGGCTACAGCGATGTTAAAGTCGAATTCAAAACCCTGGATGATCTCGACACGATTGTCAGTGTGGGCGGGGCAAGCATGGCCATGGCCCATTATGTCCTCGGCGTAACCTTTAACCCGGCGGCCAAAGCGAGTCCCACTCCCGCACCAGCCCGACCTACCCGACGATGAACAAATTAGGCTTAAAGAAGGATCAAATCCAAAAGGTGGGACTGACTCTCGTTGGTTTCGTTATCTTGCTCTACATTTACTTTAGCTTTTTCCTGGGGCCACTCAATCACAGCCGAAGCGCAGCACTCGCAGCGATCAATGAAAAGCAGAGTAAACTTGCTTCATCCAAGAACAATTTGGCCAAAGCCGCCAACCTTGAGCAGCAAGCCAAAGCCGCAACTGCCCGGTTTGCGGCCCTCAAGTCTTTGAACTCGGAGGGCGCTCCGATTGCGTGGTTTCCTCCGCGCATGAAGGTATTTTTCGCCAATCAACAGATCGATAAGGCAGTCGCCCGGCTGGAAAGCAGCGCGGTCTTCAAACAACCCGAGCTTTCCGCCTGGCTTAAGTTCAACTGGGTGATTGATCTGCCCCAGGCGGATTATGCCACTCTGGGCACGGCGATCTCACAATTGGAAAATGCCGAGCCGTTGCTCGCCGTTACAAAAGTCAGCATTCACGCTTCGCCCGACCAGCCAGAATTTCAGCAGGTGGTTCTGATGGCCACGAACACAATCCCAAAACAATGAAAAAGGTTATCCCGTTTTTTGTTTTGGTTTTGGTAGCCGCGCAACTTCACGGCGCTGAGTTGGCATCGGTCGAGATCAAAAATAAGTCAGCATTCAAAATGGATAACGGCAGCCGAAGCCCATTTTGGCCGATCGGGTGGAAACCGAGCTCGAAAGTAGCTAAGTCAGGTGTAGATCATGCCGGTCCCGACATTCCTCCGAATGCGTTCTCCGTGAGCTCAATCACGCTCGGCGCGGGCGGGCATTTTGCCATCATCAACGGCAAAATCATGGGCGAAGGCCAACAATTTGGATTGCAGCTTGGAAATCAGACTTATCAGATTACAGTTAAGGCGATCGAAGACGGGCGCGTTGTTCTGGCGCGGCGCGATCAGGAGATTGTCGTACCGCTCCGGCGTAAGTAGCTCGCCGCGGCTCGCGTTTGCGTCCGGCTAGTTCCGACGACCCAAAACCTACTCGCATCCCCGCTTCCGACTTTCGGAAGCGTCAACCTGGTGTTGCAAAATTTCAGGATCCGACGGTCTCAAGCGGCGACAAGGGAACAAATTCAGCTTCGGTCAGAATGATTGGTTTCCTGCCTCGAAGCAGTTGCCACCATTGAACGGCTGAACCCAGTACGATCAGCGAAACGAGCAGCAAAAAAAAACCGGCTACGGCAGCGTCCACCCGCCAAACGCCGGCCTGTCGAATCAATCCCGCGGCCTTTTCCGCGTCTCCCATCCGCGCTGCCTGCTGCATTAAACTGTCCGCGCCGCTCAAAAAGCCGAGCTTCGGATCCGACGAAAATATCTTCAGATAACCGGCCGAAAACGTCACCACCATCATAAAGACAAGCGGCGCCAAAGTGACAAAAAGGTATTTTGCCTTCTGCATTTTGATCAGAACAGTGGTGCCCAAACAAAGTGCAATGACCGAGAGCAATTGATTGGCCAAGCCGAACAGTGGCCAAAGAGTATTGATCCCACCGAGCGGGTCGATAATCCCCTGGTACAGAAACCAGCCCCAGGCGGCTACCAGAAGCACGCTGGCGAATAAATTTGCACTCCAGGAACGGGTATTGCCTAACGGGGACCAGACGTTACCTAACAAGTCTTGTAACAAAAATCGTCCAACCCGCGTTCCGGCGTCAATTGTAGTTAAGATAAACAATGCCTCGAACATGATGGCGAAGTGATACCACAATGCGAGAGCGGCCGAGCTCGGCGACACCCGAGCAAACATTTGCGCCATGCCGACCGCAAAAGTTGGCGCTCCGCCGGCCCGGTTAAACATCGTCGTTTCCCCGAGATTGTGCGCCAATGTCGACATTTCGGCCTCAGTCACCGGAATTCCGGCACTGGAAACTCTGGCCACCACCTCGGAAGGTGTCCCTTTCGAGTTGATCGAAAAATATTCACCCGGTTGCAGGACACACGCCGCAATCAACGCCATCAACGCGACCATCATCTCGGTCACCATTGCGCCGTAACCGATGTCGCGAATCCGG
>JBEEGU010000166.1:0-7620 GCA_041167025.1 Verrucomicrobiota bacterium | reverse complement strand
TGGAAGACGAAATGCAGCATGCTTCAGCCAACCTCGAGTTCGAACGCGCAGCTCTGTTGCGTGATCAAATCATGGAAGTGAAGAATGGCACGGGCCTCTCCAAGATCGAGCCGAAACGGCGGCCGGTGAAGTACACGCGCAATTCCGGTCGACGACGATCGCGGGTTTAGGGGGCCTGGACCGACGAGCTTGTCCCGTCCCAAAATTTTGGGGCGACACAAGGTCCGGCCTCCGAGCGGTTGCTCGCATAAATCCAGCTGTGGCAGGACGCCGGTGAAGCTTCTAAGTTTTCTGACAACCTCGCTGTGTCTCTTCATTTGTGCGGTTTACGCAGCCGAGAATGATTTGCCGCCCCTTATCGGCCTTAACGCGCTCCCCGAGGTCGAGCTCTCACGACTCAGTCAGAGCGATCCGAATCCGCTGGCCGAAAAAGCGCTAGCCATTGCGCCGGAACAATGGAAACACGCCGAGACCGACCATTTTGTCTATCATTTCACGCATAGTTATGTCGCCACTCCCGTCTCCGTGGAAGCGGAGTTCCATTACCGGGTGGTGGCTAAAGAATTCGAACGGGATCAGCCAGCCGGCGATACCAAGTCTCACATTTACATTTTCGAAAAGCCTGAGCAATGGCGCCAATTCCAGGCATTCGGTAACCTCGAGCCGTGGACCGGTGGAATTCATTCCGCGGGAAGCCTCTTCATTCAGCGCGATCCCAGTCACAAATTCAGCAATAACGTGCTCGGACACGAGATTGTGCATCTCGTGCTTCACCGATTCTACCCGGACAGTATCCCTTGTTGGCTGGACGAGGGTCTAGCCCAGTATATTTCCAAAGCCGCTCACGCTAGTTATCAGCGCGCTCGCGGTTACATTGCCAAGCCCCATTCTGCAACGGTTTCGGAGCCGGAATTGATTTCTTTAGGAACGTTACTCGCGATCACGCATCCACCTTCGGATCGAGTAGAGATTTTTTACAATGAAGCCGAACGTTTGGTTCGCTTTCTCGCGGCCACCGATAAGCCCCGGTTTCTGCAATTAGTTGACGCACTGGCGCGCCACCAGCCGTTTGAAACCGCGCTGTCCCGGATATACGTCGGCAAGTTTGCCAATATTGCGGCTCTCGAAGACAAGTTTCGCGAGTATAGTTCTCAAGAAATCAGCAGCTCCTTGCAGCAAGCCAATAACGATTGAGCGGCGGCGACTTAGCTTCACCTGACCCGCGGAAGTTAGCGGCTTCGCCGATTAGTTTACCATCGCCCGCGGAGCGGCCGATCCACCTCAGCGTCGGTCTTGTGCCCGCTCGTTGGTCATGCGATGAACATTAGGACCAATGGCGAAAGCTAAAACATCCAAATCCCCCTCCAGCGCGAAAATTCATGCGGTGGTCGGCTCCGACGAATCCGAGGTCAAGCGGGTCGCTGCGCAATTGGGAACGACATTATTGCCGCCCGACAGTGGCGATTTCGGCTCCGAAATTATAGACGGCTGCGCCGACAATTCCGATCAGGCTGCTTCGCGCATAAGGGCAACGATGGAGGCATTGCAAACCATCCCTTTCTTCGGCGGAGGAAAACTTGTCTGGTTAAAAAACGCGAATTTTCTGGGCGACGATCAAAAGAGCAAATCAGCGGCTGTGCAATCTGCCCTCGAGGAATTGAGCGAAGTTATCCAGGGCGATTTTGGAACGAACGTCACATTCCTTATTAGTGCGCCCGAGGTAGACAAGCGTCGCTCCTTTTACAAAACTATCGCTAAACTCGCGGACTTGCAGGTCTTCGACCGCCTTGACTCCAGTCGAACAGGTTGGGAAGAAGAGGCGACTGAGATTGTTCGGGTCCGAGCCGATCAGCGCCAGCTTCAATTTGATGACGAGGCGCTTGAACTCTTCGTCTTGCTCACCGGCGGCGATACCCGGCAGATCGAGAATGAACTCGAAAAGATCGACGTTTTTCTCGGAACAGAACGCCGGGTCACCGCGCAAGAGGTGCGCGAGCTGGTTCCGCTTTCGCGCGCCGGCGTCATTTTCGAATTAGGTAATGCTCTGGCCCAACGCGATCTCGAGCGAGCACTGACACTAGTCCGGCGTTTATTGGATCAGGGTGAAACGGCCATTGGTATTCTCCTGGTCGCCATTCTGCCAACAGTCCGCAATTTGCTGCTGGCGAAGGATTTGATGGATCGTTATCGCCTGCCGCGACCGCACGCTCCGTTCACCTTTACCTCGGCGTTAAATAGGTTACCCGACAACGCGACCCAACATCTGCCGAGAAAGAAAGATGGCGGAATCAGCGGTTATGCACTCGGCATCGCTGCGCAAAATGCGCATCGGTTCGAAACGCATCGCCTGATCGAAGGTATGGAAGCGTGTTTACAAGCAAATGTCCGGCTGGTGACGAGCCAGCTCGATCACGAACTCGTTCTCACTGAAATTGTGGTGAAGGTTCTGGGGAGCGAGAAAGCGCCAATGGACTCGGCGCACCGATCATCGGGACGCTGAGGTCCCTCCCACATTAAGGGACGGCTTCGCCGAACTGTTTCCGGGCGATCGGCCCAATATACGGAATCTCCCAACGGACGTGAGTGAACGCTTTAACCGTCGCGACGATCCAAATTGCGAGAAACGCGAGCTGCGCGACCGCCCATATGATCCAGAGGGGGATGCCAAATATCCATCCGATAAACGGAATCGGAACAAGGATCGCCACTACGATTCTCCAAACCACCGAGAAAAGAAGCCAGGCGCCGCCGAAAACGATCGATTGCATCGCGTAAAAGCGAACGAATCCGTCGCGCTTCTCCATGATATAAAAAATAATGCCGCCGATCAACGGGATGCAAGCCAGCGCGGCGGCGATATTGGAGGGCAAATCGAGCGATGAAGCGTTAATCTCGGATTCTCTCACCGGCGGCGGGTCTGACGCCGGAGGTGGCACCGGCGGTGGCGGAAGCGGATCGACAGGATCGGGCATGACTTAGTACACAAGCTGACCACGCGCTTTGTCAAGCGAACTCGGAACCCGTTTGATTTCACTTTCACGAGGGCCGGAGAATCAATACCGTTCAACGGGCATGATGCGAAAGAGGTTATCCTGCGGCTTCACTTTGATCGAGCTACTGGTGGTGATCACAATCATCGTCACTCTGGCCTCGATCGCCTATCCCGTTTACATAGGCGTGCAAGAGCGGGCCAGAGTCACTCAAGACATGAGCAATCTGCGGCAAATTGGATTAGCGACACAGATGTATCTCGACGATAACGACGGCGTCTTTTTTTCTTCGGCCGGGACCGCTGACTCGTGGATGATCGCGCTGCATAAGAAAGCCCTGAGCGCGTGGAAGATCTTTCAGTCACCGTTCGACACCCGGACGCCCTCCGAAGACGATGCGGCAGCTCCGGTGAGTTATGGCATTAACGGGAAGTCCGTTATCAATTTACAGGCCGACAAGATCGTGAAGCCCTCCGCATTCATTCTTTTCGCGCCAGCTCAAAGTCCCGCTGGCAAGAGCGGTGCCTCCGCTTTTCTTGGCACCGCCGGAGACGCGGCGCCGGGGGTCACTGTCGTACAAGGCGGCAAGACCGCCAAAGGCGGAACGCACAGCGGGAAAACACGAATCAACGCCCTTTTTGCCGATCTCCACACGGAAAACATGTTGTGGTCCGTTTTCAAAAACGATACGACAACTGCCAGTGATCCTGACGCTGATTTCCGCTGGGATTACGCGGGCAAATAGCGTGGATAGCAACGCGATGACGGTGGACGTAGGCAACCATGCCTACGTTGTTCAGGTCGGAAACAAGATTCTGGATGGACTAGGCCGAGCGCTCCTCGACAAATTTTCACGCGCGCGTTGTGCCATCGTGGCCGATGAACAAGTCGCAGCTCTCCTTGGTCATCGCGTTAAGCATATTCTCGGTTCAGCAGAATTTCAGCCAATCCTAATCCCAGTTGCGCCAGGCGAAAAATCAAAAACGCTCGAGCAGGTCGGCGCAATCTGCGATCACATGATCGCCTTTGGATTGGACCGCCAGTCGTTTGTTATTGGTCTGGGCGGCGGCGTCATTGGCGATATCTCCGGATTCGCTGCGGCGATCTACCACCGCGGAATTCCGCACGTGCAGATTCCGACAACGCTCCTGGCCATGGTCGACAGCTCCATTGGCGGAAAAACGGGCGTCAACACAAGTATGGGCAAAAATTTGATCGGGGCGCTGCATCATCCGGTTTTAGTGATTGATGATATGGACGTCTTGCAAACGCTGCCCGCCCGGGAGTTTAACCAGGGCTTCGCCGAGATCATCAAGCACGCTATCATTGCAGACGCTGAAATGTTTGCGGAGCTTCAGGTGGCGAAGCCTTCTAGTTTTAGGCCCAGTGATGACGCAAGCGAAACGGTTCCGCTCCAAAAACTCATCCGCCGCAATATCGAGATTAAGTTACAGATTGCGCGGGACGATGAATACGATCGCAAAGGAAAGCGGGCCCTTCTCAATTTCGGACATACCGTTGGACACGCGATCGAGCGCGCTGGCGAATACGGACAATTTCTTCATGGCGAAGCAATCAGTCTCGGGATGGTGGCGGCCTGCACCGTTTCGGAGAAAAGGGCAGGCTTATCGCCAGATCACTGCAACGCAATGGTTCAGGTGTTAGAGCGATTCGATTTGCCGACTCGCTTGCCGGCCGGTTTTCCGCGCGACAAGATTTTCGAAGCGCTACCGTTCGACAAGAAATTCGAGGGCGGAAAGATTCGGTTTGTCGTTACACCGGCGATCGGCTCAGCACAGTTGTCCATGGATGTCACCATGGAGGATATCCGCGAAGCGGTAGAAAGATTGTAGATTTCAAGGAGCGGCGGCTTCCAGGCCGCCGTTTCATTTAATTCGGCGATTTGGAAATCGCCGCTCCTTGATGCTTCTGTACCTTGGAGGGCTCGCCTCCTACGCTGAAGCTACGGCGCGCTAAGGGAGAGCCGTCCCTACCTGGGTGTGCGGGTCTCGCGATAGTATTGGCCCAGACCATCCGCGACGCTGTCTGCATATTCACGAAAGATACTTTTTCTTTCCACGCCGTTGATGTTGCGGGTACCGTCGTAATCGCCGGCCTGGATGCGTTCATAGCCTTCGCGACTGTTCATGACATAAGGTTCACAATAGAGGACCGGACACCGATAGAGGCGGTTCGCGAGTAGATTGCGCGCATAAACGTATCCGCTTGTTCCCACTTTTGTCACGGTGTTGGCGGTTGGATATTGGTAGGGCGGCAGTTTCGTCTCTTCTGCCATGACGCGCGCAACAGTGTCGGCCATTGGTAATTCTTCATCGTAAGCACGGCTCAAAAGGCGCCTAACCATTTCGAAGCGCTCGTCGTCGAACTCCAATTCCGTTTGCAGATAGGAGCCGTTCACGAGCAGATGAAGATGATTGTTCTCGATCAGCGCCGGGTGATTCGGATCCCCCCAGCCTTCGGCGTTAAAATGCAGACAGAGCACGAGATCGGGGTGCAACTTGCTCACCAAAAGTGCGCGCCGCCGAATTTCACTGTATCGGTAAAACAGGATCTCGCTCTGCCACCTAATGGTTTGTTCGCGCGCAGGGTTATCAGGTTCCAGCACATCTTCGCGAGGCTGCGGAACCCCATTCCTGATCAAAATCGTCTTCGCCAGTTCTTCGAAATCGTCCGGCCGCTTCGTTGTCACCGGCTCCGCGGTTTGGCGAACAAAAGAGACTTTTGCACCAAGTTTTTGCAATTTCGGAGCGAGAAGACGAGCGACCCGCAACGTGAGATCTCCCTCGCAAACCGGAGACGCGTCTCCCACCTGAAACCAACGCTCCTCCATTTTTGCCCATTTGCCGCCGAGATGTCCTGGATCCAGTGCGATGCGCAAGCCGGACAGCGGTTTCTCCGGATTCGCCGCAGGCAGAGATTTCGCCGGCCGCCATAGACGAGGCACCCGCCGCGATGTTGTATTCGAGGCAAAGCGCAGGTCGAAAAAGCTTCCGGCTTCCTGATTCGTGAGAATTCGAACGGAATCCTGGCCGATCGAAATCATGTCTGGCGAAAGTCCGTGTGTGCAGTAAACGGCCTGCACAAGGTGCGAAAATTCCTCTCGCGTGATCGTTTCCTGGTAATTCTCCAACACCTTCCAGCGAGGGCGACTGCCCAGCACACCCAGCTTATCGGTGGCTCCGGCCCGTGATTGCAGGATGCCGCAAATGACAAAAGCAAAAAATGGGAGACCGATCCGTCTCAACTGAAAAAGGAACATCGGTGTTTGGATTTCGACTCCTTTAATACGATGGTCGGAGAATGCTAACGGTTCTTTTCCTGGGAGACATTGTCGGAGAACCAGGACGCAAGGCAGTTATTGATCGGCTGCCGGAACTCAAGGAAAAGCACCGTCTCGACTTCATCGTGGTCAATGGGGAGAATGCGGCAGGTGGCCGTGGCATTACCGGAAAAATCACGATCGACCTGCTGCGCGCGGGGGCATCTGTCATAACCACTGGCGATCATATTTGGGACCAAAAAGATATCGTTCCATTCCTGGATTTCGAACCGCGTTTGCTTCGCCCCTTAAATTATCCGCCGGGTGCGCCTGGAAGCGGGTCGATTGTTCTGGATACGCCAAAGGGAAAGGTTGGTGTCATCAATGTGCAGGCACGGACATTTATGCAGCCGATTCTGGAAAATCCGTTTCGCGCCTTGGAAGTCGCAGTAACTCAAATGCGTGACGAAACGGTAAACATCATTGTCGATGTCCATGGCGAGACCACGAGTGAGAAAATCGCGCTGGGACGTTTTCTTGATGGCAAAGTTTCTGCCGTAATCGGGACACACACGCACGTGCAAACGGCAGATGAGCAAATCTTCGCTGGCGGCACAGCATTCCTCTGTGACGCGGGGATGTGCGGCCCAATCCACTCAATCCTTGGCCGGGCGATCGAGCCAATCGTACGTCGGTTCATGTCCAACTTACCCGCGCCATTCCCGGTCGCGAGCGGGGAAGTTCGGTTACGCGGCGCGTTGCTTGAAATTGACCAGAGCACCGGGCGGGCGGTCCGTATCACTCGCGTGGACGAACCCGGGCTGGCCCAGAATTCCTCCCCTGATCATGAACCAAAGACCGATATCGAATCCTTGCCGACAGCCGGCGAAACGTGAGTAGTTTGACTTGCGGGCAGCTCTTCGCGGCCTAAATATCGAATCCTTTCGCGTCTTCATCCGTCGAATAAACGAAATATGAAACATCTTCTCCTTTCCTCGGTCGTCTTCGCTTCATTTTGTTTTTCAACCCAGCTCCGCGCCCAAAAAAACCGCGAAGCGAATAACCTCGCTCGCCAGGGAACGGAAGCCGCAAACAACAAACAATGGGACCAGGCCATCGATTCGTTGCGCAAGGCGGCTGAGATGGATCACAAGTACGCGCCTAATTTGGCAGTTGCTCTCCAACAAAGGGCGTCGGCTTACATGGCCGAGCAAAAATTTCCTGAGGCATTGGCGGATTTCAGCGAAGCACTCAAAATTCGTCCTAAGGACGCGGGTATTTTAGAACGCCGCGCGTATGCCGAGATGAAGCTGAATGATCTCGACAAAGCGTTGGCGGATTATTCCGAGG
>JBEEGU010000165.1:0-4634 GCA_041167025.1 Verrucomicrobiota bacterium | reverse complement strand
GGACGATGTGAAGCCGGCGGAATTTGTGGCCAAATACGGGCAGCCAGCAGGCGTCACCGAAGACTGGTCGAAAAAGAAGAAACTGACCCAGATGGAAATTGGCCAGACTTTAAAGGAACGCTGGAATATCAACCCCGGCCAAAATTGTCAGGTTTGCCACCGATGAAACGAATCCTGCAACATCCGGCCGAACCTGCCACAGGAAAGAAATACTGGCGGAGCTTGAATGAATTAAGTGAAACGCCGGAATTTCGAGAGTGGCTCGAGCGCGAATTTCCTGCGGGCGCGTCCGCCTTAGAAGGCGATGAATGGTCGCGTCGAGGATTTCTGAAATTAATGGGGGCTTCCATGGCGCTCGCCGGAGTTGGAATGACCAGTTGCCGGCGACCCGAGGCCCATCTCGTCCCGTTCACCAAGAGTGCGGAGTGGACCATTCCGGGCAAGGCGCTGTTTTATGCAACGTCAATGCCGCGGCGCAGCGGCGGAATGCCACTGGTCGTTACGACGCACGATGGTCGGCCAACCAAAATTGACGGCAACCCACTGCACTCCGCCAGCGGCGGCACAACCGACGTATTCGCGCAGGCCTCGATCCTGAATCTTTACGATCCGGCACGATCGAGGCATTTTCTGGATAAGGGAAAGACGTCCGATCGCGCCGGGTTTGAGGCGTACCTCCACAAATTGCGTGATCAAATGGGGGCCGACCGCGGTGGCAGCCTTGCCTTCGTTGTTGAGGAGGTCCATTCCCCTACGCGAGAACGTTTGCGCGGCGAACTAGAAAAAGTTTTTCCGGGAATGCGTTGGTGCGTTTACGAACCGGCATCATCGGAAACGCAGGACGCCGCGACCCGCAGTGGTTTTGGCGATAACGCCCGGCTTCTTCCGCGTTTTGAACGGGCGGATGTGGTTCTCGCGCTCGACTGCGATTTTCTGAGTTGCGGCGAAGGCGATCTCGCGAGCACGCGTGCTTTTACATCGCGACGACGAATCAGCGAGGCCAAGGACGCGATGAACCGTCTTTATGTCGTCGAAAATCGCTTCACCTTAACCGGCTCGATGGCGGATCACCGGCTGCGTTGCGCCGCCAGTCAGATTCCCGCTCTCACCTATGCGCTCGGCAAAAAAATTGCCGGAACGACGTCGGATAGCGGCCTGAATTCGATCCTCGGGTCGTTAGTCGCACCGCCGGCCGGAAGCTTTGATGACGAGTGGTTAACCGAGGCGGCAAAGGATCTGGTCGCAAAACCAGGAGCCAGTCTCGTCATGGCGGGGGCAGATCAACCGGCGGTGGTACATGCGATGGTTCATGCCATCAATGCCGCATTGAAAAATATCGGCACGACATTGGTGGTGCGCGATTTTCCGCATAAACCCGGTAACAGCACCATTTCGCAGCTGGCCGAAGAAATCAGGGCCGGGCGCATCAAACAACTTTTTGTATTTGGAGGGGATCCGGTCTTTAACGCCCCGCGTGGATTGGCCCAGGATCCGGCGACAAAGAAAGTTTTGGATTGGGGTGAACTGCAGAAAACTGTGCCGGACGCAGTACGGCTCGGTTATTTCCAGGATGCAACCTCCGCGTTGAGCCGTTGGCATCTCCCGGCCGCACACTATTTAGAGACATGGGGCGACGCGCTCGCCCCGGACGGCAGCTACCTATCGGTTCAGCCAATGATCATGCCGCTTTTCGGCGGCCTTTCGGAAATCGAAGTGATGAACCTTCTGCTCGGACGGCCGACCACCGACGGCCCGGAGTTGATCCAGGAAACATTTCGAGCGACAAACCCGGGGGGAGATTTTCAGGCGGCCTGGCTAAAATTCCTCCATGATGGATTTGCGTCGCATATCGCGTTGCGCGATCGGCCGGCAAGTTTCAATGCCAGCGCAGGCAGCGCCTCCGCTCGGGAAAGTTGGACGCCGGCGCCGGCGCCCTCGGCAGAATCGCCCGAGATAGTTTTCGTTCGAAGCTACGCGATCGATGACGGCCGATACGTTAACAACGGGTGGCTGCAGGAGTTACCGGATCCGATCACGAAACTGACATGGGATAACGCCGCTCTGGTCAGTCCTGCTTTCGCGCAACAGCTTGGTCTCGAAACCGGCGACTTGGTGCGGATCACGATCACCGACCTGGCGCGCGACGCCAACAACGAGCCAATCAAACGCGACTTGGTCATCGCGGCCTTGATTTCGCCCGGTCACGCTGATCATTCCGTCACGATTCCGATTGGTTACGGCAGAAAGACTGCGGGGGGCGGCGGCGTTTTGCCTTATGCCGGGCGGCACGCCGAAGGCAGTCCGGCGGGAGACGACGCGGGTTTCAACGCCTATTTCTTGCGCACGGCCGCGACTTCGCATTTTGCTGTCGCGGACGGTAAGCACATCGAAAGTGTCACGATTACAAAGGAGGGCGGGAAATATCCGCTCTCGATCACGCAAGATCACTGGAGTATTGAAGGCCGCGGAATGGTGCGGGAAGCCACTCTCGAGGGCTACCGAGAGGACCCGGAGTTTGTCAAAAAGATTGCGGGTGACGACGAATTGCCGCCGAAGCTGCCTTCGCTTTACAGCCATCCCCCGATGGCTGCGGCGCAGCAGTGGGGCATGGCCGTTGATTTAAACGTGTGCACCGGTTGCAGTGCATGCGTCATCGCGTGTCAAAGCGAAAATAACATCCCTATCGTGGGCAAGCTTCAGGTCAGCCATGGCCGCGCGATGCATTGGATTCGGATCGATCGCTACTACGCGAGCGCGAAGAATTTTAGCCAGGACCATCGCGAATGGCCGGAGCATCCGGAGGTCGTGCATCAACCGATGATGTGCCAGCATTGCGAGAACGCTCCTTGCGAAACCGTCTGTCCGGTCAATGCCACGGTTCATAGCGAGGATGGCCTCAACGTCATGGCCTACAACCGTTGTATCGGCACGCGCTATTGCGCGAATAACTGCCCGTTCAAGGTCCGCCGGTTTAATTATTTTGATTACAATCAGCGCCCGGTCGGCAAAAAGAAAATCGCCGGCGCCTTCAGCGCATACGCAGAATATTTCGCTCCCCTGACCGAGAAAGGCGCACCCGATATCGTCAAGATGCAGAAGAATCCAAACGTAACCGTGCGAATGCGCGGTGTGATGGAAAAATGCACGTTCTGCGTCCAGCGCATTGAGGAAGCGAAGATCGCCGCCCATGTCCAGGCCGGATCTTCGGCAAACGTCCGTATCCCGCGAGATTCATTCACCACTGCGTGTGCCCAAGCCTGCCCTAACGACGCCATCGTTTTCGGCGACATCGCAGATCCGGAGAGCCGCGTCTCCAAAATGAAAAAACAGGATCGCAATTACCGCCTCCTCGAATATTTGAACGTCGGCACCCGTACCAGTTATCTCGCCCGCATCCGTAATCCGAATCCAAAAATGCCGGATGCGTTGATGATTGGCGTAGCCAGCCCGGTGAAAGAAGAGCACACAGGAAAGCACGATGACGAGCGCGACCATAACCAGGGAACATTGAACCCGAACGCAGCTGGAGAGCCGCACCGGGAAACTGATTCCAGCCCAAGCCCGGAGCCGTGAATTAGAAATGGATAGCGCACCCACTGCCCCTGAAATCATCAAGGACGAGGCTTCAAGCTCTGTCGCCCGGCCGCTTTCGCGCGTACCGCTGATCCTGAACAAGCGGAACTTCAGCTGGTTAACCGAGAGAATTTCCGGCGTGCTCGAGCAGCCGACGCCACGCTGGTGGTGGGTCGCCTTTACGATCACGGCAACGATCGCATCAATCGGTTTGTTCTGTCTTGGTTACCAGATCTCCACCGGCGTCGGTACCTGGGGTCTAAATCATCCGGTGGGTTGGGCCTGGGATATTACTAATTTCGTTTTTTGGATCGGTATCGGACATGCGGGCACCCTCATTTCCGCCATTCTCTATTTGCTTCGGCAGAAATGGAGGACCTCGATCAATCGCTCAGCCGAAGCGATGACCCTTTTCGCGGTTATGTGCGCCGCAATTTTCCCCGGTATCCACGTCGGTCGCGTCTGGATGGCCTGGTTTCTCGCGCCGATCCCGAACAATTGGGGCATCTGGCCAAATTTTCGCAGCCCCTTGATGTGGGACGTCTTTGCAGTGTCGACCTATTTCACCGTGTCGGTCTTGTTTTGGTATACTGGTTTGATTCCAGATCTGGCCACGCTGCGCGATCGGGCCACGACGAAAATCAAGAAGTTGCTCTTTGGCATCTTCGCACTGGGCTGGCGCGGATCGAATCGCAACTGGCGCCATTATGAAATGGCCTATCTGTTGTTAGCGGGAATTTCCACCCCGCTCGTTCTTTCCGTTCATAGCGTAGTGTCTTTCGATTTCGCAACTTCGGTTCTACCGACGTGGCACACCACGATTTTCCCGCCTTACTTCGTCGCGGGCGCGATCTTCGGCGGCTTTGCCATGGTGCTGACCTTGATGCTGCCGGCTCGCGCCATTTTCAAGCTGCATGACATCATTACGCCGCAGCACATCGACAAGATGGCGAAGATCATTTTGTTGACGGGCTCGTTCGTCAGTTACGCCTACGCCATGGAGTTTTTCATCGCATGGTATAGCGGCAATCAGTACGAGCGATTCGCGTTCTGGAATCGCA
>JBEEGU010000164.1:0-9621 GCA_041167025.1 Verrucomicrobiota bacterium | reverse complement strand
ACCAATCAACAAAATTACACAACAAGACACTATTACAAAAACACAATACCAGTCCAACCGCGGCCGTCTTCAGCATGTCATTCCGATCGAAGCGAGGAACCGCCCAAAAACCACCAGGCCACCCAGGGCCACCGGAATACCGTCTCCCGAAGCGACGGACACACCCTCCAGAAAAGATGGTCAGGTCGTCCGTTTTGCTCAGGATGACAAGGCGTTAACTCAAATCTCCAGCTGCTTCGGAAAGCGCGAGAGCATTTGGTGGCCACTCTTGGTCACGATTACTACATCTTCCAACCGGACGCCCCCCAACCCGGGGTAATACAGCCCAGGTTCCACGGTCAGCGCGTGCCCCGCTTTCAAGGTCACTTTCTGAAGCCGCGGATATTCGTGGATTTCCAGGCCCAGGCCATGCCCGGTTCCGTGAAAGAAGCCGACATTACGCCCTTTCCGGACCTCGGTCGGATAACCGCGACCTGCGAAAAATTCCTGAATCGCCTTGTGGATGGTGGCGCCTTCCACGCCGGCTTTGATTTTCTTCAGAGCGAGGGCCTGACCGGCTTTCACCGTATCCCAAAGCTTGCGTTGTGCGTCGGTAGCTCGGCCACGGATTAACGTCCGGGTCAGATCGCCAAAATAGCCCGTTTTCGCATCGCGCGGGAATACATCCAAAATAATCAAGGAATTAGCGTGAAGCGGACCCGAGCCGCGTTCATGGGGATCGCAGGCCTGGTCTCCGCCGGCCACAATGGTGCCATTGGGCAAGCCGCCGGCGCGCAAGATCGCGGAATCGATTTCGGCCCGCAAAATCTCGGACGTCAACGGTTGGCCCGACCAGCGCAGACGTTTATCGGCGCCAGGTTTGGATTGCCGCAACACTGCAACAGCCCGGGCGAGCCCGGCCTCGGTGATCCGGAGAGCGTGTCGCATCTTCTGAATTTCATCCGCCGTCTTTGTTTCCCGGGCCGGCCAAAAAAGCCCATTGGTTGGGCGCACGCGAATTCTGTTCGCCACGAGCGCTTGTGCGTAACCCACCGGAAAACTCGCCGGAACGATCGTCGATTTCACTCCACGCTGACGGAGAAAGTGCGCGAGGACTTTCCCGTACGGAGGCGTTTTTTTTGCTTTGCCCTGCACCTGCCGCTCGATCTCGGCGAACGCGACAAATTCGTCGGCATCCGCTTGTTTGCGCCCGCGGTCAATCTCCAGATCGCTTAGCACCAGCGTTCGCTTTCCGTTGTGCTCCAGAAAAATGAACGGGTCCGGCGCCCAAAACTTCGTTGCGTAAAGCAAATCCGCGTCCGTTTCGCTCGTGGCAACAATGAGCCGGTTTTCAGCTTTTGATTTTCGTCTTTTTGTTTTCATGGATGAGTGAATCGCTGGCGGGTTTAGCATGGCATGAAGCGGTTAGAGGGCAACCGCGCCGATCTGTGGTCGCTTCGCCCTGCGAAGTGCGACACTCCGATGCTTGCGCGCGACGCGTCGCCCAGAGGGCGGCGTCTACAGGGGCTCAACTTCGGCGACGCACTTCCAATTGCCGTCGTAAGATCCAGCCCAGAAACGCGAGCAAAATCAGTGTCGAGCCGACCAGTACGAGCGTGTTCCAGACAAACACGTTCACCTTCATTCCCAAATACCTTTTCTCCGCGCCGAAAAAAACATTGGGACGGGACCCGCGGCGATAATCGCTTTGCTCCATCTCCGCGTTCGAGATCAGATCCGACACCTTTTGGTTGACGTAAAGTTGCTCGGCGGTGACCGGCCCGGATGCGTCCTTGAAGAGATCGCGATGAAAGGGCCGCTTCCCATCCAACACCTGATCGATCAGCCCGAGATAACGATCGAGATCGCCGGCGGTTTTCGCTTCCAACCCGGAAAGCATCGCCAGGACGTCCTTGAGCACGGTCAGCCGCTTGATCGCCTGTGGACTTTGCTCATGGCGATCGACGATGCGACGAATTTCGCGATCGACGCGATCTTGTCGTCGCGCCAGGGGATTGAGCTTCGCTTGCGCGACAACCAATTCCTCATAGGACCAGCGCATCGCGACGAACTGACAAACAAAAGGGACCTGAAGTTTGCTGTCCATTTTTTTGCCCTGTTCTTTGCTCGGATGCTCCTTGAACCAATGGGTCAGCGCATAAACGAGCGCAAGATTGCGGTTCATGTCCTCATACTTGATCAGCGCCCCGCCCATGATGATCTGAGGAATCAGTACCAACGGCACAATGTTCGCGGCGGTTTTGGGATCGGCAACGAGCGAGGAAATGACCAGACCAAGAGATATTCCGGCCATGGCCGTAATGAAAACAATGGCGAGGTAGGTCCAAAACATCCCCCTGATTTGCAGAACGTAATTGCCAATCAAGACAAAGAGCAGGCACTGAACGAGTGCAAAGACACCGAGGGTCATCGTCTTCGACACAATATAATAGGAGAGGCGAACATTGAGATTGCGCTCCCGCTGCAGAACGGCGCGATCGCGAATGATGTCATCGGCGCTATTCGTTAGGCCAAGGAACATCGCCACAATCAAAGTAAGAAAAAGAAAGGTAGGAATGTGATACGCCGAAGCGAAATCGTATTGCCCGCTGTCGGAATAGCGCAATAGCGTGGCGATGAGCAACGCCAGCACCGGCGCCACCCCGAGGGTGATAATGACGTTCGCCCGATTGCGCAGCTTGCTCGTAAAAGAGCGGCGCATCAGTGTTCGAAATTGCGTCCACTCATCGTGCCAGCGAATCGGCGCCCGTTTTTTCTGCGCAGGAGCAGCGGGTAACGCGGCGACCGGTTCTTTTCGCAGCGAAACTTGTTTGACGTCCTGAATGAGCCGGAAGGCTTCATATTTATCACGCCAGAATTCCGGGGAGTAGCGGCGTGCGGCCACGAGCTGACCCCGGCTGTTTTCCTCATAAATAATATCCCCGCTGAGATCGCGCAGGGGCGTCTCCAAAACGTCGAAGATAAACTCCGGGCGAGTGGTGCCGCACGAGGGGCAGGCGCCTAATTCCGCGCCAAACTGATGTTGGTGTTCCGCTTCGGCAAAATAACGGAGCATGTCCGAAGGCGTGCCAAAAAATACCAGACGGCCGCCCTTATCGAGCAGGATCGCTTTGTGAAACATCTGAAACAGCTTCGAGCTCGGCTGATGGATCGTGACAATGATGATCTTGTTGTGCGCCATGCCTCGAATGATTTCGATGACATGTTCGGAATCCTTCGAGGAGAGGCCGGAGGTGGGCTCATCGAATAGATAGACGTCGGACATCCCGATCATATCCAGGCCGATATTAAGCCGTTTTCGCTCTCCCCCGCTTAATGTTTTTTTGACCGCGCTGCCCACAACGGCGTCCCGACGTTCGCCCAGCCCGAGCTCGACCAATTTGCTTTCCAGACGACGCATGCGGTCGCGTCGAGAAAGATGGGGAGACCGGATCGCGGCCGCGAACTGCAGGTTTTCCCCGATTGTGAGATGTTCGTCGAAGGCGTCTTCCTGCGGGATGTAACTGACGTAACGCTTGAGCTTGTCCAGATTCGGGTAAAGCGACTGCCCATTAAGAAGAACCTGGCCACTACTCGCCTGAAGCTGGCCAGCGAGCACTTTGAGCAGCGTGCTCTTGCCCGATCCACTCGCGCCCATCACGCAGACCAACTCGCCGCGAGTGACCGCAAAAGAAATTCCTTCGAGCCCAACCTCACTGTTGCTGAAACGATGCGTCACTTCACTCGCCTCGAGGGTGCGAATGATGTTCCGCTCTTCCTCGATGATGCGTTCGGAGAAATTGCAGCGCAGAAATTGCCCGATATCGATGCGGATGGTGTCCCCATCCTTTAATGGCGCAATTGAGCGAACAGCGCTTTCCCCGACCATGATCGGCCGGTCGGCTTCGATCACTTCCAGTTGACCGACGCGTTTGTCGTAATCACAAAAAATCTTGAGCAAAACATCGCCACTCGTTCCCGGTGAAAGAAGAATATCGTCCGCTTCGAGCAAACTCGGATTGTTGGAGACGAGATACTCGGATTTCGAGGCCTTGAGTTGAAATCGGCCGCCGAGGGCGCGGGCACGCCTTCGCAGATCGGCCAAATCCATTTCACTGTCGTTGTGAAAAATGATGCGATCTTCCAGACCGGCTTCGATCTGCGTGCCTGATTTTAGTTGTGTCCCGTTCAGGACGGCGTCGACGTCGCGCAACGCTTTCACGCGCACTTTTAGTCCGAAGGTGACTTCGAGCGCGCTCTCCCTTGTACGCGAACGTTCCAGGGCAACTTCATCAGCATCTTTGTTCACGCGCACGAAAATTTGCGGAAGAGAGACGTTCTTCTTCGCGTTGAAATACGTCGCTAGGTCCTGATAGGTCAGCACTTGGTCGCCAACGAGGATGCGTTGGCCGGGATAGATCCGGCAAAATCCGCCGCGAACGAGCGGGCGGCCGCGGACGGAAACGTTCTGGGCGCTGTAATTCTTGAGCAGAATCAGCTCGTGATAGCGAAACGCGAGGAGCCGATCGCTGCCCTGCAGGCTTTTCAACGTCACGTCGGCCTTCCCATTGGTGCCAAACGAGACCGATTCAAGGGGGGAAGCGCCGCGTTGATAAATGGCGGGATCGGAATCTTCCGAGGCGTTCAATTGGTAAACGATATCGATCGCCTGGGCCGCCATTCCGAGCTGCGACATGAAAGAATAGAACGCGACGACTTGTTCCTGTTTCAATCCTGCTTGTGAGATCAGATCGTAGAGCTGCACGCCAAGCATGATCTTGCGGTCCGCGCTAAGCTGGGCGCTCAATTTTTGCGCCATAGCGGAGAGATCCTGCTGCTCGTAGAGGGCCTGCCGGAAAAGCTGACGCAACTCCGAGTAAACCGTCTCCGGATAATCGTAGCGAAGGAAGCCTAGACTGGAGTCAATCTCCTCTTCCAGCAACACTCCGTCCGCTTTGGAAAAGCTCGCCAGCACTTGAATGAGCAACGGCAAGAGATTTGGCCCTTCCGAGACGCTCCGCGGCTTGCGCATGGCCCGGCGCATCCAGCGCCGTCCTTTGCGCTGGATGCGATAGGCAAAGGGGGTGACTCTCTGCACTGCGCGGTCGATTTTGTCCGCGACTGATGTAACCAGTTCCGTCATTCCGTGTTTGGGTGAAAAGTGTACTGCAATCGGCAAGCCACGCAACGCACCCGCCTTGGACAGCTCCGACGTTGAACAGTTCGACCTGAAAACGGTCAAACGCGTCAGTTGTTTACTTCATTTGCAATTTCCAACCGGAGAACGTTAGTCACTTTCAAACACAAGTCACGACACAGGCCTGGCTCCTGCTTTCTTTGCATTGCTAAACCAGTCATGTTAGCCTGCGTGTTGCCAAAACTGGTCGTTTATTATGCCTCAATCTGATCGCAACTCCCAAAAGGAGAACAAATCGCGCGGGAACGAGCCGAATTTTAACTGGCGGGGCGTTATCCTGATCGCGATCGCATTTGCTTTGATCGCGCTCGCGATCCTGTTCCGGGGCGGCGGCTACCAAACGCTCGAAGAAGTTCCCTATAACCGATTTCTCGAATTGCTCGAGAACAAGCAAATCGTGACTGATAAAAATACGCCTCTCACACTCGTGGTGGAAGAGGGCCGCCCGACTCAGTCGCTGGTTGGGTATTACGTCAAACAAGGAGTGGGATCGCAGCCGGCGCAGCCGATAAAATTTCGGACAACGATTTATCTAAACTTCACCAGTAACCTGCAGGAAAAACTGGCCTCGAACGGGATTCAACCGGCGATCAAAACGGAATCCAATGTCGTCGCGCAAACCATCATTGGTTTCGCCCCGATCGCTTTGTTCCTCCTCGTTCTTTATTTCCTTTTCCGGCAACAAATCCGCATGGCCGGGAAAGGCGCGCTCAACTTCGGTAAGTCCAAAGCCCGGATGCTGGCCCGTGACAAAAACAAAATCACCTTCCGGGACGTTGCCGGTGTCGAAGAAGCCAAGGATGAAGTCCAGGAGCTGGTTGAGTTCCTGCGTGACCCGAAGAAATTCCAAAAACTGGGTGGCCGTATTCCCAAAGGCGTGTTGCTCGTTGGTCCTCCCGGGACCGGTAAAACTTTGCTGGCACGCGCCATCGCCGGTGAAGCCGATGTTCCATTCTTTTCAATCAGCGGTTCGGATTTCGTTGAAATGTTTGTCGGTGTCGGAGCCTCCCGTGTGCGCGACATGTTCGAGCAGGGCAAGAAATCCGCGCCTTGCATCATCTTCATCGATGAGATTGATGCGGTGGGGCGTCATCGCGGGCACGGTGTCGGCGGCGGACATGATGAGCGCGAGCAGACCTTGAATGCCTTGCTGGTGGAGATGGACGGTTTCGACACCCAGGAGGGTGTGATCATTATCGCCGCCACCAATCGCCCCGATGTTCTCGATCCCGCGCTTTTGCGGCCGGGACGTTTCGATCGCCAGATCACCGTCAATTTGCCGGACGTAAAGGGCCGTGAAGAAATTTTGCGGGTGCACTCGAAGAAAGTGAAATTGGCCGAAGGCGTGGACATGGCCGTGGTCGCGCGTGGAACGCCCGGTTACTCCGGCGCGGAACTGGCCAATGTCATCAACGAAGCGGCGCTGCTGGCAGCGCGCCGCGGGCTAAAAGGAATTACCCTGGCTGAGTTGGAAGAATCTCGCGACAAAGTGCGCTGGGGCAAAGAGCGACGAAGCCTTGCCCTGAGTGAGAAGGAGAAAGAAAACACGGCGTATCACGAAGCTGGCCACGCACTACTCCTTGAGCTTTTGCCGCACACTGAGCCGCTGCACAAGGTCACCATCATACCGCGAGGACCTTCTCTCGGTTCAACCATGTGGTTGCCGGAAGAAGACAAATACACCAATCGGAAAAACGAGCTGATCGCCGGTCTCACCGTCAGCATGGGCGGGCGCGTCGCCGAAGAAATTGTTTTTGGCGACATCACCAACGGCGCCCGCGGCGATATCAAAATGGCCACGGCAACGGCGCGCCGCATGGTCTGTGAATGGGGTATGAGCGAGAAAATGGGAATGGTCGAATACGGCGAACACGAGGATTACGTGTTTCTCGGTCGCGACATTTCTCGCGCGCGGGATTACAGCGAAGCCACCGCTGAACAGATCGACCAGGAAGTTCGGAAATTGCTCGATGACGCCTATCAAAGTGCCAAGCATACGCTCACCGCACATCGCGATGTTCTGGAAGTCATCGCCAAAGCGCTACTCGAATACGAGACGCTCGACGGCGTGCAGATCAAAGAGATCGTCCAGCACAAACGATTGATCAATCCTCCGCCAAGCGTTACGCCACCGTCCGGTCAAAAGATGCCTTCGGAGAAGCCCCCGAAACAAATCATCGCGCCCGACGTGGGTCCGCCCCTTCCCGGTGCCTTCGGCGGTGCGCCTGCCTAAGATTGTCTGTTGATTGAAACCGCTTGCCATTAATTGAGGCGCGCGGGAACCGAAGAACAAGGTGGATTGGCCTCTCCGAGGGCGATGGTCAATTATAGCGCCTTTTGGCACTCATTAATTGAGCGACTGCGTCGCTTAATTGAGCGACTGCGTCGCTTGAATGTTAGCATCGCGCTCGGAGAGCACGATCCACCTGAAGATCGTCGAAACTACTTCGGCGAACGGTCGCTGGCGTGAGTCTTGACGTCGCGCCGCTGTTTATCCACAACGCGCTGTAACTCGCGCTCCATCGTTTTGAAAGCGTCGTGAATGACTTTTGTTAGCGGCTCGTGGGAACCATTGTCTTTCTGGCTCTCGTCGGCGACGAGCTCATGGCCACGCGCCACCGTGACATCAATTCGAACGCGGACCGGGTTGCCCTTTTGATGCCCGTGGTTCGGCTGCTCAATCGCGACGGCACAACGAATGATGTGATCGCAAAATTTTTCCAGCCGGGCCGAGTGTTCCAGAACCAAGTCGTCGATTTTCTCGGATTTTTCTAAACCGCGGTAGGTGATTTTAACAGGCAATTGCATGAGAATTCGATATTAGATCAGCACATGCAGTTTAGAAAGTTAAACATGCAGGGGCCGATGGCTGGTCCGCACGGCTCTGAATCGAAACAACTGTTCCGGATTCACCCCCAACCTGATAACGCGCCATCGTTCTTAGATCGGTTTCAGAGATCGAAAATGTGTTGCTAATTTTACCGGCTCGGTTTTGACCAAGTCCGACTTCACATGTTCCACAATTCGGTTTCGAATATCAGCCGGTAAAAGATCCACAATAGCGGAGTGAAATTCCGACGGTGCGGCGAATGACCAACCTCCCCCGCCATCGCTTTTGACGATCTTGGTGATCTGATCAGCCAGCTGCTTGTAAATGCGCCGATCGGTCTCGTTTTCCAGCTTCGTTTCGGCAATAGACGCTCCGTGTTGCACTCCTGCCCCGTCGCTTCTCGGAAATCTGCCGGCTTGATCGGTAACTTTGTCGATAAGGCGCCCATGCGCATCGGTTGTGTCAAAAGCCTGGACCAGATGCAAACTCGGTCCGCGCGTAGGTGTTTCGTCCACGCGATATGCTTTCAAGCTGCCGCGATCTGTCACGATGACCAGTGAAGTCGGTGTCATAAGCCATTTATCCCCGGTCTATGCTGCCCAGGACGAGCGCACGCCGAATTTCTTTCTTCTATCTTTATAAGCAATTCGCTTCTCGGGACAAGAGTAAGGGCTTTAAAATCAGCTCTTCAAGTTCGCCGCTTTTTCTTGACGGCACGCTCTTCGTCCGCCGTCACGACCGGGGGCAGCGTAATCGGACGTTTTCTCCACGACTCTTCGCGGGCTTTCGCCTGCTCCCCGCCGGCCAACCGGAACAGACAAGCGCAGCGGTCACCCAGTTCAAAGTCGTCGCCCGAGGCAAATTTTGTCGTCTTTTCGAGAAAACCTTCCTCGTTCGAGGTATCGAGAATCACGTCCCATTCCAGATGTTCCAAACCCGGCAGAACGAATTGTATCGGCTCGTAATGGGCATTGATCAGGAGCAAGAAAGTTTCATCGCGAATCGGTTGCCCTTCGAAATCCATGATGTCCACGGTGTCGCCACTAAGGAGAACGCCCAGACAACGAACGAACGGTGAAGCCCATTCCTCGTCGCTCATCTCGTTTCCACCGGGGTTTAGCCACATGACGTCCTTGATCTCGGATCCGCGAATACGACGACCCTGGAAAAATTTTGGACGCCGGAAGACGGGGTGATCTTTGCGTAACTGGATCAATTTTCTGGTAAACTCGAGCAAGCGAGCCTGCTCTTCGTCATGTTGCCAGTGTAACCAGCCGATTTCGTTGTCCTGGCAGTAAGCATTGTTGTTTCCCTGCTGAGTGCGGCCAAATTCATCGCCACCGCACAACATCGGAGTGCCTTGAGACAGAAATAACGTGGCCATGAAATTACGCTGCTGCTTGCGTCGCAACGCATTGATCACCGGATCATCGGTCGGGCCTTCAAAACCGCAATTCCACGAATGATTGTTATTGTCTCCATCCTGATTATTTTCGCCATTCGCTTCGTTATGCTTTTCGTTATAGCTGACGAGATCGGCCAGCGTGAATCCGTCGTGCGAGATGATGAAATTGACACTGGCGTAGGGACGCCGGCCGTCGTGCTGGTAAAGATC
>JBEEGU010000163.1:0-4968 GCA_041167025.1 Verrucomicrobiota bacterium | reverse complement strand
GACGTGAGCGGCAGCGGCCCCGTCGGGCTGACCGAATATTTTTCGGACAAGGGCTTCGAACCTCGGATCGCCCCGGAGTGGATCGAGAAAGGCATCAACTTTCAGGAATGCGATGTTGTATCCATCGCGATCTTCGTAAGTTTGTTCGAGTGATCGGATAGCTTCGTCCTTTTGACCGAGCCCAAGGTAAACCAGCGCAGAGTTATATGGCGATACGTATCCTTGTCCCGGCCAGGTCTGCAATCGTTTAAGAATTTTCATGGCCTCGTCTTTTCGGCCGGTCCGCGCGTAAACCCGGCCCAGCAGGGCCAATGGCAACGGGTCGTCGTGATTGAGCGCGAGCGCTTTCTCGTATTCAGCTGTCGCTTCCTTGGTCCGGCCGGTGATCTCAAGACCCTCACCCAAAGCCCAGCGCGCGTAGTAAAATCCCGGATCCATCTGGACGGTTTTGCGCAGCTGCTCGATGGAATCGTCGTAACGCCGCGCGGCAAACAAAATCGTTCCAACATCAGCATTGATGATGAGAGAAAGCGGATCAAGTTCCAGCGCACGCTTGATCTCGACGATTGCTTCGTCAAATCGCCCGAGCGGTGTCAGCCCGCTTTCAGCGTACCAATGGTGAGCCGTGGCGTAGTTCGGGTTCAATTCGATTGCCCGGCGAAATTCCCGGTCCGCTTCCGCAAAATTAAATTCGTAGGCAAAGAGGGCCTGGGCCAGCGCGGTGTGCGCTTCGCCCAAGCTGCTATCCAATTCGAGCGCTTTTTTCGCGGCCGCTTTGGCCTTCGGCAAACTGTCTTTCGGGGAAGCCGCACCGAATCCTGAAAGCAAAACATAGGTGTCGGCCAATCCGGCATAGGCGAGGGCGAATCCGGGATCTTTATCGATCGCCTGTTGAAAGTATTGAATTGCAGTGCTGAAATCCTGGGCGGTGCGCTTGTTCCAAAAAAATCTGCCTTTGAGATAGAGTTGATACGCTTCCGCATTTTCCGTCGGGCGCGACGCGATCGCGTGCTGCTCGGACCCGGTGAGTTTCGCCTGTAGCGTGTCGGAGATCATCTTCGCGATCTCGCTCTCGACGGCGAAAACATCGGTGAGATTACGATCATATGTATCCGCCCAAAGATGCGCGTCGGTGGCAGCGTTGATCAATTGCACGGTTACCCGGACACGATCGGCCGTTTTCTGGACACTTCCTTCAAGGATATTTGCGACGCCTAACCGTTTTGCGATTTCCGGTAAATCATCGGGCGAACTTTTATAACGCTGGGTCGAAGTGCGCGAGATCACTTTCAAGTCGCTGATCTTGGCCAGGCGCGCGAGAATCTCGTCCTGTATTCCTTCGGCGAAATAGGCGTTATCCGGGTCCCGGCTCAGATTTTCGAAAGGCAAGACCGCGATCGACTTCGCCGGCACGGGTGGAGCATTTGGCTGCCTTGCTGCAACCGACAAAGCCCTCGGCGCGGTGTAACGGCCGAACAAGAATAGACCGACGGAAAACAAAACGCCGATCAGCACGACATAAACCCACGGACCATAGACCGATCCGTGGCGTCGATTGCGCGGCGCAGTTTCGTCGACGTCCTCTGTCCGTTTCAATCCTTCGGGTGTCAGCTCGAAAGCCCAGGCAATAACCAATGCCACGACAAATCCGATACCCACAAGCAGCACCACCAGGCGGACCGTCCAATTGGGAACCTCGAAGAAAGGAAGAACTTGCGTGGCGATTTGGATGAGCAGCCAGCCGACGACCGCATAAGCCACGGCGACTTTGTAAACGTTGCGGCGCTTGAGTTCGGTAAATAGATCTTTCAAATCCACGGTGTTGTGTTCGTCAATTTTGAAAATCGCGAGCGACCGATTCAATCGTATCGTCTCGGATTGGCCAACGATTGAGATAGGTCCATCGGCTACTTGTAAACAGTGGCCGGCTCCGGTCCTTCGAGGATTTTCAGGAAACGTGGATCTTTGCGCAGGGGATCCCATTCCCAGCTGAGGCGCAAATGGGCAAGGGTGATTCGATCGGCGGCCGGCGTCGTCAGCAAACGGGAAAGTAAAGTGACAGCCTGATCGATTTCGCCGCTCTGGGCATAAACGAACGCCAAATTGGTCACATATTCAGGTCCGCTAACTGCATCGGTGCTTTCCGGGCGGAGCTCGATGGCACGTTGCGCCTCGTGAATTGCGTCCTCCTTTCGTCCGAGCATCGCATACAATCTCGCTACCGCGGTGTGGAATGCCGGATCGTCAGGGTGATCGCGAACGCCAGCTTCATGCAAGGGCCTAACTTCTTCGAGAAGACGTCGCGCCTTGATGAAATCAGTCTGCGCAAAAGCAATGCAGGCTTGGTAAAACAGCTTTGGTTCCATCGCTGGAAATTCGCCCAATCGGTCCGGGGTATTTTCCTCCGCTGCGGCAAAGTCGCGCGCCATCATCGCATACTCCCATCTTGCGTTTGTCGGCTCCGGCTTGTTTTTCATTGCATCCGGGAGGTGACGCAGCGTTTCGTTGGCTGCGAAAACATTTCCGGCTTGAGCAAATTGGACATACGCCAAACCGACCCAACCATCTTGTAACTGAGGTTCGAGGTCAGTGGCTTGACGATAAACATCGAGCGCTCTCGGCCATTCCCTTAACGTCCTCAGCGTCGCGGGCAATCCATCAAAATGCGCAGTCCGAGGATCGAGCTCACGCGCATGTTCAAACGCAGCCAGTGCGTCCCGCCAGCGACCTTGGCGACGATAGATGTAACCGGAGATGTCGAGAATTTCAGAATTATTTGGGAGGGTGGCGGATGCGACAGCCAGTTCTTTCACAGCTTCCCCGTAGTTGCGGTCGATTCGATACCAACAGAGAGCCGATGCGAGGTGCGCTTCGCCAAGGTTAGGCGCCAGTCGCAAGGCTTCGTCGGCCAGGACGCGCGCCTTCACTTTTCGCTCCGGAAAACGCCCGATGGAATACATCTGGCTGTTCAGCATAGAGCCACGCGCCCGGGCGAGTGCGAAGTTTGGATCGAGGGCAATCGCTTGATCGTAAAGTTTGTCGGTATTGACCGCGTCCTCCTTCGAGGCAGCCACATGCAAAAGTTCGTTCGCCTGGAGATAAAGAAGATAGGCTTGGGGGCTATTGGTGGGATTAGCCGCGAGCCAGGTCTTCTCATCAGGTGCCAATTTGGCCTGAAGCGCCGCAGCGATTGCTTTGGCAATGTCGCTTTGGATGGCGAAGACATCTGCGAGATCGCGGTCGTAGGTCTGGGCCCAAAGATGCGCATCGGTGCGAGCGTCAATTAATTGCGCGTTCACCCGCACTTTTCCGCTGACCCGCTGCACGCTGCCCTCGAGAACGCGCGCGACCCCAAGCTGCGTCCCGATCTCGCGCAGATTACGCGCGATGCCCGTTCGATATTTCATCACGCTGGTGCGGCTGATTACTTTCAGATCCGCGATCTTCGACAGATTCGTTAGGATTTCGTCCTGGACGCCATCGGCGAAATAAGCGTTCGCTTTGTCCTCGCTTAAGTTCTCAAACGGCAGAACGGCGATGCTCTTTTCCGCGAGGGCATTCGATTGAACCGAGGTCAGGTCGTGTGACGCAGGCAATGTTTTCACGCGATGCGAAACAAACCACCATACCCCTCCGAACAAAACGAGCGCGATCAGGCTGATTCCCAATACCCTCCACGATGGCGCGGAGTCTAATCGCGTCGGCGCCGGCTGCGCGGCAGGAGTCGCCTGCAACTTCCGCGGTGTTTCCGAACTACCAACGTCGTCCGTATAAAAATTCACCAATGAAATCTTGCGGCCATGCTTTACTTCGCATTCTCCGAGATCCTGCAGATGAGCATTCCACCGCGCATACGGCGCAAGATCATCGGCCACCCGCCTGGACAAAAGGATGTGGCCACCATCGCCGCAATCCATCACCCGCTGTGCAATATCGATTCCAGCCCCGGCGACATTTGCGCGGTCGTTCACGTCCAGGACTTCGTTGACCGGCCCGCTATGAATCCCCATGCGCAGCTTAATCTCGGGATGATCCTTCAAAGCCGCCCCAATCTCCGCGGCACATTCGATTGGCGCTTTCGGATCGTGAAAAAACACAAGCACCATTCCATCACCGGTGGGCAGGCGGCTTAGCTTTCCCTGCGCGTCCGCGGTTCGGAACTGTTCCGTCCCGCGCACGACCTCATTGAGTTGTCGCAATACTTCGCTTTGCTCATGAAGCAGAAGTTTCGAATATCCAATAATGTCCATGGCCAGGACGTGGCCGATCTCGAACTTCGGATCGGAAGAGGATTCACCAGCCATAATGCTTTGGGCTGTGTTAACTACAAACTGACCTCTTCACGAGATGAAAAGGTCCATGTAACAGCGAGGCTGCTCAAGGAGCACGGTTGTATTTTCGTAACAATTCTCTCACACGATCCCGCGGCAATTGGTCGACGCTGTGTTTATCGCGGCCAATCATACTTCGGTTATCGACGAGCGCGTTGATGATTGCTTCTTCAGTTGCTTCGACCGTCCCGGCGAACAACGGATCCATCAGATCGTTTGGAATCGTCGCCACGCTGTGCGTGACTTGATCAGGATTCGCTACCTTTGGATTTGCGGTGGAAAAGGCGAGAAACAAATCACCGGAGCCGTTCCCCGAAACGCTCCCAGTCCGTGCCAGTCCGAGTGACGCGCGCCGTGCCAGACGTTTCAATTGATTTGGCAAAAGCGGGGCGTCGGTTGCAACCACGATAATGATCGAACCAGCCTCTTCTTTATAAACTTCACCGGGGATTCCCTTGCCGACCGGAACACCGGCAATCATCAACTGGGCGCGCCGGCCGCAATTGGCCTGGACAAAGGCGCCGACGGTAAAAGTTTTCGGCGAACCGTCCTTTCCCGCCTTGATATCGATTCGACGCGAAGCGGTGCCGTTGCCGCCTTTGAATTCATAACAAATCATGCCGGTGCCACCGCCCAC